>NZ_BAABDJ010000030.1:0-33740 GCF_039539565.1 Hymenobacter fastidiosus
GTAGAGGTAGGTGATGTCGCGCCGCTCGGAGGCCAGTAGCCGCCACAGGCGCTGGCCGGGCGTGAGGAAGGAAGCGTTAGGGTCTGCCATGCAGGAAGAAGTAGTCGGATTAGTCGGGTTGCGGGGAAAAGAGCCGGGGCAGGCGCTAGCCCAACGTGGCGAAGGCCAGTTGGGTCAGGAAGGCTTGAAGGGTGTTTTTGCCGGTATTGCTGGTGGTGGCATCGGTCAGGGAGGGCAGGTGCCGGGCGAAGAAGAGCTGCTTGCGCGCTGACTCCAGCAGAGTGCTGACCAGGGCATACGGATAGGGGTAGCCCGGGTTTATTATCTGTACTACGTCCACAATGTCCGCCGCCAGCCGCTTGTACTCCCCGAACAGGCCGGCCCGGTTGTCATCGTCCACGTCGCGGGTCAGGTAGGATTTGGACGCCTCATTGACCACGATACGGTACAAGGCCGCCTCATCGAGCTGGGTGGTGACCGGGTCGTCCTGGTGGGCCCGGGTGAGAATGCCCAGAATCAGGCGCAGTCGCTCGCGGGCGTCGGGCACGTTGTGGGTGTGAAACCGGATCTGGTAGCGCAGCCAGGCCCAGTGCCAGCTCACCAGGTACATCAGCAGCTGGTGCTTGTTCTCGAAGTAGCGGTAGAGCGAGGCCTCGGTGGACTCGATGCGCCGCGCCAGCTTCCTGAAGGTGAACTTCTCGAAGCCGATTTCATCGAGGAGCCGCACGCTTTCGGCCACCAGGCGGCGGCCCAGGTCGGTGCCCTGGGGGTCGCGCAGGCAGAGCTTTTCATTAAGGTCAAGGCGGAGAGAGGTGCTCATGGAGGTGGCAGACGCTTCTGTCGATGAGAGGGGAAACCGACAAGCAGAACGCGGCAAAGGTACGAGCACTTTTGCAATTAATAGTTTTGCTATTGTTAAAAATAGTGTGAAACCGGACGCTGCCCCCTGCGTCGTTGGCAGTCGGGTCACGGCGTATCGTTTTGGCAAGAAGCCCCACGGTCGTTGAATTTTTCAGGGACGAATACTTCGGCCCGGCCTTTTCGTCCGGACATCGCCAGCCCGGGAATAAGTTGCAGTTGATATTACGTAGGGTGAGGTGAGTTGCCGGCGGTTAGCAGTCCGGAGCGGGAAGCCAGGCGTTTAGGGGTCAGACGTTAAAAGATGAAGGAACGAAACCAGTGACCAGGCCGGCGCGCCCTGAAGCGGCAACCTGCTCATAGGCTGACTTCCCGCTTCCCGCTCCTCCCACAGGGTTTCAGTAAGGCCCCGCGCAACAGCCGGTTGCAGCAGGCCGGGTTGCGCCGCGCGTTGCGTTTCCCGGACCCTTGTTGAGGAGTGAGTCAGCGGGTTCATCCCCCAACGAAAACCTTTCCTGGCCCGGCCCGCCATGACACGGATCAGGCGGGCAAATGACGGGCGTCATGCTTTTCGCCCTGGGTTTGAGGGACCTTTGTTGGTGAGCACCCCGCCCGTGCGCGGCGGGGTTGCCAGTGGCTTTTCCTCAATCTCCCGTATGAACCAGCTGTTCAAGGCCGTTTGCCTTACCCACCAGAAGACCCCTCTGGCCCGCAGCATTGCCCCCGACGCGGAAACGGTGGCCGGCGTGCTGCTCTACCCTCCGGATGCCATCCAGAGCCAAGCCTCCGCGGCCCTGGAGCGCCGGCTGGCGGCCGTGCCGCAGGGGCGGGCCATCATCGCCGAAAGCATGGCCGGGCTGCAGGACCGGAGCGAGGAAACGGAGGTTTCGCCCACCATCCAGAAGCTGAAAAACGCCCTGGAGCAGCTGCGACAGGACGAAATGAAGCGCTTCGGCAAGAAAATGAGCCCCGCCGAAGCCGGCCTGCTGGATGAAATAACCAGGTCGCTGATGCAAAAGGTGCTCAGGCAGCCCGTGCTGCAGCTCAAAGCCGCCTGTAAGCGCGGGGAACCCGGCCAGCTGGTGGAATCCCTTACGGCGTTGTTTGATCTGGAGCGGCAACCGGTTCCGGCACAGGTCAGATCGGCCCGCCCGCCCGCCTCACTCACCCCCTGCCTGGCGCCGACGGCCTGACAAACGTCACCTTTTCGGCTCGGGGCGGTCATTCGGGGCGGCGAAACGGAACCGGATATTTGCGTTATGCCGGGTCCCGCTCAAGGTCCGGTCCAACCCACCTTTTCGCGTCTTGTCCTCATGAAAAACCTGCTGGTTCCCACCGACTTCTCCGCCGAATCGCACCACGCCTTTGCCGTTGCCCTGCAGCTGGCCCGCCGGATGGGCAGCCGCGTGACGCTGCTGCACGTGGTGGAAGTACCCGAAACGGCTCCTGTCAGCGCCCCCCCCGGCGGGTCGGCCGGGGGCACCGGGCTGCCGCACAGCGACGGAGGAATGGACGACGTATTGATGCTGCAACTGCTGCATGAAACCAGGCGGCGCATGCACGAGCTGGTGAGCGAAGCCCGCCGGACCGCCCCCACGGTACCCGTGCGCGACCTGGTGCTAACGGCCCGCACCGACTCGGCCATTCTGCAGGCCATCGAAGAGCAGCACATCGATCTGGTGGTCATCGGCGCCCAGATTCACCCGGGCCGGGAAGGTCTTTTCGAGGGCTCGCACACCGAGCAGCTGGTGCGGCTGGCTCCCTGCCCGGTGCTCACCGTGAAATACGCCGTGGCGGATTTTGCGCCCCGCCGCATCCTGTTCGCGTCCGACTTCACGGCTGAAGCCGACCAGGCCGTGCGTGGCTTGCGCCAGGTGCAGGCCCTGTTCCCCGAGGCTGAGCTGCACCTGCTGCAAGTGATAGAAGAGGAAGCGCGGAGCGCCGCCGTGCGGGCACAAATCGCGGCTTTCGCGCAGCGCCACGGCCTGCAGCACCCGCGGCCAGCCGTTTTTATCGACTCCAGCCCCAGCGAGGGTATCCCCAGGTATGCCCGGCAGGTGCAGGCGAATTTGCTGGTCATCCCCACCCACGGCCGCACCGGCCTGCGCCGCTTCCTGCAGACCAGCATCGCCGAATCCGTGGCTACCCATGCCTTTCCGCCGGTGCTCACTTTCAAGCTGGCGTAGGCCACCTATTTGGCTCATCGTTCCAACTGAAAACACCCGGCCGATAATTCAGCCGGGTGTTTTCGATTATAAGTAGGTCGTGAAAATTACTTGGCAATAAAAAAAACGTCCTGCTCATCTGGCGTCCGCGAAGTCGAAGCATCTCTACCGCTTCATCAGGTCCGTTCAGCGAAGCGGTAGAGATGCTTCGACAGGCGGACGCCAGATGAAGCATGACGTGCGGATAAGTCAAACTAATTCCTTCGGCCTACTTAGCCCCCGGGGCCTCAAGCCATACAGGGCTCGCGCAGGTCGATGAAAATAAGCCGCCAGCGCCCGCCCACGCCCGCCGACTTGGCGAAGTGAAACCGGAAGCCCGTGCGGGTTTGCAGCACGGTGCGCACGGTGCGGCCCTGCGCGGCCTTGCCCTGGGCCGCCGTGCCGCCTTTCACGGTAGCACCGGGCCAGAGGTCCAGGCTCCGAAAAGCGGTGGCGGGACCGGCGAAGCAGCCCGATTGGGCAAAGCCCGCGTTCTGCCTGGTTTGCCGGCCGCAATCAGCGTCGGGCAGCTGCTGCATGACGCGCAGCTGCGGGCAGGTCATCAACTGCTTATCCAGCGAAAACAGGGGCAGATTCTGGTAAGCGCGGCGAAAAGTGCCCACCGCGGCCACCCGCGTCACCAGCGGCATCGCGCCGGGCTGCTCCAGAATCCAGAGGCCAAATTCCGGGTCGATGAGCTGGTTGAGCACCCCGGCATCGTGGCCGCGCAGGGCACCTTCCAGCAGCAGCCAGGCCCCGGCCACGGAAGTGTCGGCGGGCATCACCGGATTTTCGGTGCGCGCAGCGGCCGGGTCGGGCCTGGGAGCGGTGGCTGGCAGGGCTTGCACCGAGCTTTGTCCGGGTGACTGGTCGGGCATGCCGTTGGGGCTTTTGGTGTCGCAGGCTGCCAGCAGTAAGGCAAAAGCGGCAGCGGCGAGGATGGGGGGGACGCGCATGAGGACAGGGGGAAAAGGGGGCTTGAAAGGCGCCGGTAGCTTATTCAGTGTGGCCGTTTAAATAAAACCAGAACGTCATGCTCATCTGGCGTCCGCGTAGCCGAAGCATCTCGCGTGTGGTAGTAATCCAATCGTTCACCGATGCGAGCGAGATGCTTCGGCTACGCGGACGCCAGATGAGCATGACCGTTCTTTTTGTTTTGGGTAAGCGTTAAGCCGCAACATCAGACACGGCCGCCCACTCCACGCCCTGGCGCAGCCACTGCTGCGTGGCTTCCTCCGCTGAGCCGGGCTCGACCCGATAATCGTAGTGCCACTCGGCTTGCGGCGGCAGGCTCATGAGGATGCTTTCGGTGCGGCCGCCGGTTTCCAGCCCGAAGCGGGTGCCCCGGTCGATGGCCAGGTTGAACTCGGCGTAGCGGCTGCGGCGCACCTGCTGCCACTGCTTTTCGCGCCCGGTGTAGGGCAGGTCCCGGTTCTGGCGCATGATGGTGCCGTAGGTGCGGCCGTACACCTCGCCCACGTCCTGCACGAAGGCGAACAGCTCCTCGAACGAGCCGTCCTGGCCCACGGTGAGGCGGTCGAAGAAGATGCCGCCGATACCGCGGGTTTCCTTCCGGTGGGGCAGGTAGAAATACTCGTCGGCCCACTGCTTGAAGCGCGGGTAATAGTCCGGGTTATGGCGTTGGCACACCGCGCGTATCTGCTCATGAAACCAGCGGGCCTGGGCCTCGTCCACGTAAATCGGGGTCAGGTCGAGGCCGCCGCCGAACCAGGCTTCGCCGTTACCGGCCTCGAAGTAGCGCACGTTCATGTGCGAGATGGGCACCATGGGGCTGCGTGGGTGCTGCACCACGCTCACGCCGGTGGCGAAGTAGCGGCGGTCGGGCAAGAGCAGGGCGTGCGCGGCTTGCTCGGTGAGCCCGCCCCATACGGCGGAAAAGGCCACTCCACCTTTTTCCAGCACCTCGCCCTGCAGCAGCACCCGCGTGCGGCCGCCCCCGCCCCCGGCGTGCTCCCAGGGCGTTTCGGTGAACCTGACGCTGCTGCCATCGGCCAGCTCCAGCCGGTAGCAGAGCCAGTCCTGGAAGCTGCGCATCCAGTTTTCCACCCGGGTGCGGGGCGGGGCAAGAGTTTCAACAACAGTATTCATACAGCAGCAGATTTAAGCGTGAGCCGGGCTTTGCCAAGGGCTGGGGCCGGAACCGGACCTTACATTCAGACCCAGGGCACAGCGCGATAAGCGGCAAGCCGGGTGGCGGTTGCTTCCTGCGCCAGCCGTTCGTGGCAGTGCTCGCAGCAGCTGTCCGAGGCCGGGTGCTCGGCCGCCCGCAGTACCAGCACGGGGATTTGGGTGTGGTAGGCCTGCGTTTGGGTGTAGCACCGGTCGAAGTAGCGCAGCAGCTGCGCGGTGTCGGCCGGGGCAATAATGAGCAGCTGCGCCAGCGTGCGGGCGCAATACTCACTGACGCCTTCCAGCGGGGCCTCGTCTTCCACCAGGTGCTCGGTGATGGTGGGCCAGGTGAGCTGGGCCGCGGCCCGGCTCAGGGCCTGCTTCAGCTGCCGCCGCCGGGGCCGGGCCGTGTGCGGGTAGAACTGCACCAGGTCCAGCGGCCCCGGAAAGGCACTGGCCAGGCCCGAGAGCCGGGGCAGCAGGTGCAGGTTCAACGCGTCGAAATCGGCGGCAAAAACCAGGCGGTTGGGCAAGGCCCGCCGCCCCGCCGGCACTATCAGCACCGGGCAGCTGACCAATGCGGTAACGGTGGCCGCGTGGTTGCCGGGGGCCACTTGCCGGCCGCAGTCGATGTGCTCGAGGCCCATCACCACCAGGTCGGCGGCGCAGGCCGCGGCTTCAGCCTGCACGTGGTCGTGCAGGCAGCCGGCCAGCACCCGGTAGCGGTATTGAATCCGCCGGCCGTTCTGGCGGGTGAGCTGCTGGTAGCGCAGGCGCTCCACCAGCCCGCGCAGCCGCTGTTCCTGGGCCAGCAGCACGATGGCCGGCTCGTCGGTCGCGTCAAGCTGGTGGCAATACAGCAGCACCACTTCCGCCGGCCAGCGCACGGCCAGCTTGTTGGCGTAGGCCAGCGTATGCTCGGCGGCCGGGGTGTGGTCGATGGGAACGAGGATGGTTTTCATGGGCGAAAGCAGGCCGAAGGCCGAAGAATGGGGAATAAGGAATGAAGCGGCTAGTGGCAGTAGTGCACCGTGGCCGGTTGGGTCGCGGTGGTTTTGGTGGTTGGCGGACTTAGTTGGGGGCTGAGGTAGGGAATGCCCAGCCCCAGGCCGCGCACGATGAAGAGCACCGCCAGCACCGAGGCCGCGTAGGGCACGGCCCGGCGCATGCGGGTGCGCCACACGAGCGGCACCAGCCGCCCACCCAGCGACAAGCCGAACAGGAGCGGCAGCGTGCCCAGCCCGAAGCAGGCCATGTAGGCCGCCGCGCCCGCCACGCCCGGCGCGCTCAGCGCCCCGGCCAGGGCCAGATACACCAGGCCGCAGGGCAGCAGGCCATTGAGCACGCCCGTGGCGTACAGGGCCGGCAGCGTCGGCTGCTGAAACAAGCGGCCCAACGTGTTTTTCACCCAGGCCAGCGGCCGGTCCAAACCCAGCAGACCCGCCAGGCGGCTGGGGTAGCGCTCCGGTACGGCCACCAGCAGCAGAATCAGCACGCCCGAGGCAATGGACAGGCCCTGCTGCACCCCGGCCAGACGCAGGCCCTGGCCCACCAGGCCCGCCCCGGCCCCCAGCGTGGCGTAGGTCGTGACCCGGCCCAGGTTGTAGAGCAGGCGGCCGCCCGCGTAGCGCAGCGGGGAGGTGGCCGCATCCACGCCACCGGGCAGCGCCAGGGCAATGGCCCCGCACATGCCCACGCAGTGGAAGCTGCCCAGCAACCCAAACAGGAATCCGGTTAAAATCAATGGGTGAATGGGTGAATGAGTTGAGTGGGTGAGCGGGGCGCTTGGGTAATGACTTATTTGCATTCACCCATTCGCTCATTCACCAAGCGTGAGGTCTTGTTCGAGGAAATAGGCCTGCCCGCCCGCCGTGAAATCAAGCTGCACCCGCCACAAGCCGGCCGCCATTTTGCTGGTGTTGATGAACTGGCGCAGGTCGGCCGCCGTTTGCAGCGGCAGCGCAAAATCCAGGGCCTGATTGGAGGGGCGGAAGAAGTGAACCTGGCCCTGCACGGCCGGCCCGGCCAGAATAGCCGGCAATTGTAGAATCAGGCGGCGACTGGCAGCATCGTAGCGCACCTGCACGGGAGTGGGCAAAGCGGCGGTGCGGGCCACCGCGTCCATGCGCTGCTGGTGGGCCAGCTCTTGCTGGTAGTAGTCGGCGCTGACCAGGTTCACGTCGGTCTGCATGGCCCGGTACACCATCGAGCCGATGTAGGCGGCGAAGAGCACGAAGACGGCAACGATGGCATAGGGCCAGACGCTGCGTTTGGGAGAGGAAATAGCCGGGGTGGTCATGGTTTATTGTGATTTTAGAACGGTCATGCTGAGCTTGTCGAAGCATCTCTACCGCTTCGTTGCAACCGCATTGATTAGTATGAGGTAGAGATGCTTCGGCTCCGCTCTGCTGCGCTCAGCATGACGTTCTTTCTGATTATTTAGTCAGTCAAAACATCACTGCGAAGGCCCGAGAAACTTGGTGCTGGTTTCACTTATCAGCTCGCCGCCGCTGAACAGGCCGATGCGGATTTTCTGGTTGGTGCGGTGCAGGGCCGTGCGGGGCAATTCGGCGAAAAAGACGCCTTCGGTGATGCCTTGGGCGGGCAGCTTGAGGCCGGTGGCGCCGATGAGCGAAATCCGGCCCTGCGCGGGCTCCAGGATGCGCAGGGTGATGGGGTAGCTGCCGTTGGTTTTGTTGATGACGGAGATGTTGTAGAGGTTGGTAATGGTGCCGCGGTCGGTTTTCTGGTAGAGCTGGCCCGGTGTGCGCAGCACGGTGGCTTCCACGTTGGAGCGCGAGACCAGCAGGCCCGTGAGCACGGCCAGCAGCAGGACCAAGCCACCCGACAGCGCCTTCACGCGGCCCGTGAACCGGAACCTGGTGCCGTTGGCGATGCCGTTTTCCGAGGCGTGGCGGATGAGGCCCTGCGGCAGGTTCACCAGGTCCATGATGGAATTGCAGGCGTCGATGCAGGCCGTGCAGTTGGTGCATTCCATTTGGGTGGCGCCGTTGCGGATGTCGATGCCGGTGGGGCAGACCTGCACGCACTGGTGGCAGTCGATGCAGTCGCCGGCGGCGCGCGCCTGGTTTTTGTGCAGCTTCTCACGCGGCTCGCCCCGTTTGTAATCATAAGCCACCACGAGGCTGTCCTGGTCGAGCAATACGCCCTGCAGGCGGCCGTAGGGGCACACAATGGTGCACACCTGCTCCCGGAACCGCGCAAACACGGCGTAGAACACGCCCGTGAACCCGACCATGGCCGCCAGCCCGCCCAGGTGCGCCGTCAGCGGGTCCGTCACGATGGCCACCAGCGCATCCGAGCCGATGATGTAGGCCAGAAAGGTGTTGGCAATCAGAAACGACACGGCCAGGAAGAGGACGTGCTTGGTGGTTTTGCGCCAGGTTTTGTTCCAATCCCAGGCGGCGCGGTCCAGGGCCTTTTGCTGGGGCGCGTCGCCTTCCAGCCAGTACTCGATGCGCCGGAACACCATCTCCAGGAAAATGGTCTGCGGACACACCCAGCCGCAAAATACCCGCCCATACACCACCGTGAACAGGATGATGAACACCAGAAACGTGAGCGTGGCCAGCAGCAGAATGAAGAAGTCCTGGGGCCAGAAAATCTGACCCAGGATGATGAATTTCCGCGCCGGCAGGTTCCACATCAGCAGCGGCAGGCCATTGAGCCGCAGCCAGGGCCCGGCAAACAGCACGGCCAGCAAGCCGTAGCTGAGCCACTTGCGGGCGCGGTAGAGCCGGCCGGCGGGCTTCCTGGGATAGAGCCACACCCGCTTGCCCGCCGCATCCACCGTGGAGATGGTGTCGCGGTACGCGTCGTCGGGTTTGAATTGGGTAGTGGCCATGGTTGTTCTGACGTTCGCCTCACCCCCCGGCCCCCTCTCCGAAAGGGAGAGGGGGAGCCACGGCGGCGCGGATAGTATTGATTCGATGTTAGTCCTATTCTGTTGTTGACTGGCTCCCCCTCTCCTTTTTCGGAGAGGGGGCCGGGGGGTGAGGCGACCGGCTACCGGCTAGCCACTGGCTTGCCGCCCGGTTTGGCAGCGGCTTCTTTCTCGCCCTGCGGCTCCTTGGCATTGGCGGGCTGCGAGCCCTGCAGACTCAGCGCGTAGGAAGTCACCTGCAGAATCTGTTTGCCCGAGAGCTTGCCTTTCCAGGCCACCATGCCCTTGCTCGGAATGCCGAACTTGATGGTTTTGTAGACGTGGTTCACTTCGCCGCCGTGCAGCCAGAATTCGTCGGTCAGGTTGGGGCCGACTTTGCCTTCGGCGTTGGCCCCGTGGCAGGGGGCGCAGTTGGTGGCGTAGATGCTTTTGCCGCTGCTCAGGTCGGCGGCGGTGGTCAGGGCCAGGTAGGTGGTGAGCCTGGTCGGGTCGTCAAAGCCGGCTGAAACGAGCAGGGCCGCCTGTTGCATTTCGGTTTCGTACTCGGCCACCTGCAGCTGGCCTTTCGTGGTGAGGTGGTAGTAGCCCACGTAGACGAAGGCAAACACGATGGTGAAGCCAAACCCGTATTTCCACCACGGCGGCAGGTCGTTGTCGAACTCGTGAATGCCGTCGTAGTTGTGGTCGAGCAGCTCGTCCCGGTATTCGCCGCGCACCAGCGTGGCGTCGCCCACCAGCAGGCCCAGCACTTTGCCGCTCCAGGTATCGTGCACCGTGGGCAGGTCGTAGAGCTGGCGCAGCTGCGGCTTCATCTGCACTACGATGCCGATGCCCGTGAGCAGCAGTACCAGCAGCAGCAAACCCAGTACGCCCAGCAGCACCCAGAACAGCAGCTCCTGGCCGTTCATACCGGCCGCTTTGACCGGCGCGGTTGCCTCCGGGGTTTGGGCGCTGGCTACGGCGCTTAGCAGCAGGCCAGCCGCGGTCAGCAACCCCAACCGGGCAGTTTTCACGGGCGCTAGCATGAGGGTTCGGGTTTAGCAGGCGTGACTTGCGCGTCTTCCAGCAGCGGCAGCATGCTCATGGTGCTGATGTGCTGGCGGTTGACGACCAGCACGTACCCCAGCAGGGCCACGAAAAACAGGAAGAAGATGACGAAGGAGATGAGCGGATAAATGGCAATGCCCGTGATGGACTGCAGAACTTCTTTGTACATGATGCGTGGGGATTGGGGCTTTGGATTACCAGTCGGTTCGTCATGCTGAGCTTGTCGAAGCATCTCTACCGCTTCGTTGCGGCCGTTCGCCTCACCCCCTGACCCCCTCTCCAAAAGAGAGGGGGCACCGGCTCGGCGCTGGCGTCAGGCTCCCCTCTCTTTTGGAGAGGGGCCGGGGGTGAGGCGACCGGCTGCGCGGCTACTGTGCTGCCGACGCTTCGGCCATAGCCGCGGCCTGCTCGGGCTTCACCTTGATGTCGGTGCCGAGGCGTTGCAGGTAGGCAATCAGGGCCACGATTTCCTTGTCGGATTTCACGTCGATGTCCTCTTTTTTCAGGTCGGCCACGATGCCTTTCGCCTGTTGCTGGGCATCGGCCACGGCTTGCTGGTCGTAGCCGGCGGGGTAAGGCGTGCCCAGCTGCTGCAGCACCCGGATTTTAGCGGGCAGGTCGGAGTAGTCGATTTCGTTGTCGAGCAGCCACGGGTAGGGCGGCATGATGGAGCCGGGCGACATGCTGGTGGGGTCCATCATGTGGTTGTAGTGCCAGGAATGCGGGTACTTGCCCCCGAGGCGGTGCAAATCGGGGCCGGTGCGCTTGCTGCCCCAGAGGAAGGGCCGGTCGTACACGAACTCGCCCGCCTTGCTGTACTCGCCGTAGCGCTCGGTTTCGGAGCGGAAGGGGCGCACCATCTGGGTGTGGCAGTTCGAACAGCCTTCCTTGATGTAGAGGTCGCGGCCCTGCAATTCCAGCGAGGTATAAGGCTTCACCGAAGCGATGGTGGGCACGTTACTCTTCACCAAAAACATCGGCACCATTTCGATAACGCCGCCGATGAGGATGGCGACCGTAGCGCCCACGGCCAGCTGAAACGGGCGACGCTCCAGCCAGCGGTGCCAGTGGCCGCCGGTGGCGTGCGGGTCCTGGGCTTCGGGCAGCAGCGCGGGCGCTTCGGCCTTTTCATTGACCAGCAGCGTGCCGGCTTTAGCCGTTTTGTACAGGTTGAACATCATCAGAAACACGCCGCTCAGGTAGAGCACCCCGCCGATGCCGCGCAGGTAGTACATGGGCACCAGCTGCAGGACGGTTTCCAGGAAGTTGGGGTATTGCAGCATGCCCTCGGCGTTGAACTGCTTCCACATCAGCCCCTGCGTGAAGCCGGCCCAGTACATCGGGATGGCGTAGAACAGGATGCCCAGCGTGCCCAGCCAGAAGTGCGTGTTGGCCAGCTTGGTGGAGTGCAGCGGCGTTTTGTAGAGCCGCGGCCAGAGCCAGTAGAGCATGCCGAAGGTCAGAAAACCGTTCCAGCCCAGGGCCCCGACGTGCACGTGGGCCACAATCCAGTCGGTGAAGTGGGCCAGGGCATTCACGTTTTTCAGGGCCAGCATGGGGCCTTCGAAGGTGGCCATGCCGTAGGCCGTGATGGCCACCACGAAGAACTTGAGCACGGGCTCGGTGCGGACTTTGTCCCAGGCGCCGCGCAACGTCAGCAGGCCGTTAATCATGCCGCCCCAGCTCGGCGCAATCAGCATGATGCTGAAGGCCACGCCCAGGCTCTGGGCCCAGTCGGGCAGGGCGGTGTAGAGCAGGTGGTGCGGCCCGGCCCAGATGTAAATGAAAATCAGCGACCAGAAGTGAATGATGCTCAGGCGGTAGGAATACACCGGCCGCTCCGCCGCCTTGGGCAGGAAGTAGTACATCAGCCCCAGGTAGGGCGTGGTGAGGAAGAAGGCCACCGCGTTGTGGCCGTACCACCACTGCACCAGCGCATCCTGCACGCCGGCGTAGGCCGAATAGCTTTTCATGAAGCTCACCGGCAGCGCCGCCGAGTTGACGATGTGCAGCACCGCCACCGTCAGGAAGGTGGCAATGTAGAACCAGATGCCCACGTACAGGTGCCGCTCGCGCCGCCGGGCAATGGTACCGAACATGTTCCAGCCAAACACCACCCACACCAGCGTAATGGCAATGTCAATCGGCCATTCCAGCTCGGCGTATTCTTTGGAAGTAGTCAGACCCAGCGGCAGCGAAATCACGGCCGAGACGATGATGAGCTGCCAGCCCCAGAAGTGAATCTTGCTGAGCACGTCGGAGAACATGCGCGTCCTGCACAGGCGCTGCAGCGAGTAGTACACGCCCGTGAAAATGCCGTTGCCCACGAAGGCGAAAATCACGGCGTTGGTGTGCAGCGGCCGGATGCGGCCGAAGGTGGTGTAGGCGTTGCCCAAATTCACCTCGGGCCGGGCCAGCTGAAAGGCGGCCAGCACCCCCACCAGCATCCCGATAATGCCCCAGATGACGGTGGCAATGCCAAAGTCGCGGACAATCTTATTATCGTAGAAGAAGGTTTCGATGCCGCGCTCGGGCGGCGGGGCCACCAGCAGCGGCAGCGGGGCCGCGGTGGGTAATTCTATTTCAGCTTGCATGGGCCTCGGAAGAGTGTTTTTTACTGCTTCAAAGGTCTTGCGGGGGCATTTCTGAAAAGGTGACGAACGTCAGCCGGGCGGCTGATTGATGTCAGGTGCGGGGGCTAACATCAAAAAAGGCATTTTTTGATGTTAAGCGACGGCTATCGCGCAAGGGTGGTACCGGCAGTTACTGAGAACCTATCCGAATAGGTTCTTGATGAACGTCATGCTTCATCTGGCTTCCGCACCAAATTTTGCACAGCTGCCCCCAGCACTTGGAAACGTAAGTGAGGCGTTGAAAACTCCAAAAAGCTGCTGGTGCCCAAGTGCCTTCAGAGACTGGAAACGCAGTTGTGAATTTTGGTGTGGAAGCCCTATACCTCCCTAACGACTACAGAATTTGCACAGAATAGGGCACTATGTTTACGGCGCGCCTGCTGCAATTCCTGCAATTCCTGCATGTCCCGCTGGCGGCGACGTGCCTCCTGCTGCCCCTAAAATCACCTCTCAAAAAACACATGTCCAAAAAGATGTTGCGTACCTGGCTAACGGCCTCATTCGGCCTGTTGGCATCCGGGGCCTTTGCCCAACAAGTGGATAGCCTCTCCTTTATCCGCTCCAAGCGCATGTCGGACGACGACCTGGCCAAAAAACGGGAAGGCCGGTTCGTGACCGGCTTGCCGGACCTGTCTTCCGACCCGGTTACGGGGGTGGGTTTTGGGGTGAAAACCAACATTATCTGGAACGGCAACCGCGACAATCCGCTGTTTGCCTACACGCCCTACCTCATGCGCCTACGCGCCAATGCGGCGTACTACACCAGCAACGCCCGCGAGTTGACGATTTCCCTGGACGTGCCTTACTACAAGGGTACGCGCTGGCGCTACCGCCTCGACTTCAAGGCGCAGCAAAACCCGGCCAACCTGTACTTCGGCTCCTCCGAGGCCACGCTTGGTCGCCTGCGCCTGCCCTCGAATCCGGGCGTTACGTTTGCCACCTACGCCCAGTACGATGCTGCCCGCAAGGCCCTGCGGCCCGGGCAGCCCGGCGAAGCCGCGGAGGTCACCGATGCCCTGTCCAACCGGTTCCGGGAAACCGAGGTTATGCTGAACCTCAAGGCCGACTACGCCCTGGGCAAAGGCAAATGGCGCGTCATGGGCGGCTACGAGATTCAGCACCTGTCGTATGCCACTTTCCAAGGCACGAAAGCCGAAGCGACCCTCCCCGTTACCGGCCAGCAAACCACGGCTCCCAATGGCACGGCGCTGCTCCAGCGCGATGCGCAGCAAGGGTTGATATTTGGCCTCGACGGGGGCTGGGTATCCATTATTCAGGCGGCGCTGATTCACGATACGCGGGACTTCGAGCCCGACCCTACCCGCGGGGTTTACTTCGAAGCGGCCAACGAGTTTTCCAGCCCGGTCATTGGGTCGCAGTTCAGCTTCAACAAGCTGTTTTTCCAGGGTCGGGCCTACCGCAAGCTGCCCGTCGGCAAGCGCACGGTGCTGGCCGGACGCGTCGGCGTCGGCAACATTTTCGGGGAAAAAGCGCCATTTTTTGAGTTCCAGGACCAGTGGAGCCCCGATGGCAGCATCAATGCCCTGGGGGGCCGGCAGTCGTTGCGCGGCTACCGGGCCAACCGCTTCCTGGCCCGCTCGCTGGCGTTTGCCAACGCCGAGCTGCGCATCCGGCTGGCCGATGTGAAGCTGGGCAAGCAGAACTTCGGGCTGGGCGTGGCCCCGTTTGCCGATGCCGGCACGGTGCGCGACCGGTGGCAGGACCTGGGCTTCCGCGACGTCCGGTTTTCGTACGGGGCCGGGGCCCGCATCGCCTGGAACCTGTCCACCATCATCTATGCCGATTACGGCTTGTCCAAAGAAGACCGGCTGTTCTATTTCGGCATCGGGCAGAATTTCTAATGGCCCTAAGCGAAAGTAACCTCATGCAGCTCACAAACTTGTGTGCAGTTAGGGGTTTTTGTCGCTATCCGCGTCTTCAAACAGCATCCGCACGGCGGGCGTGTAGGTGTCCTCGTACTGGCCCGAGCGCACGGCCCACAGGAACGCGCCTAAAAACGTGAGAGCTACCAGTAGGCTGATGCCGATGAGCAGGAAGATGATGGTCATGGTGGGATGGTTTAGCAGCAGATTTTTTAGAGGAACGTCATGCCGAGCGCAGCCGAGGCAACTCGCGTGTGGTAGTAATCCAATCGTTAGCTACGCTGACCTTCGGTTCAACGATGCGAGCGAGATACCTCGGCTGTGCTCGGTATGACGTTCTTTTTGCTCACTGTTCAAATACGCTGAAAACGACAGCTTACAGCCGGCGGCGGTGAGCGGCGTAGCGCACCAGCAGGGTAGCAAAAACCATCACGCTGAGCGAGCTGATGGGCATGAGGATGGCCGAGGCAATGGGCGTGAGCCGGCCCTGCACCGCCAGGCTCAGGCCGATGCCGTTGTAGCAGAAGGAGAGCAGAAACGTGGCCAGCACGATGTAGCGGCAGTCGCGGGCGAAGCGCAGGATGGTGGCCAGCCGGCCGAAGCTGCTGGCTTCCAGAATGGCGTCGCAGGCGGGCGAGAAGTTGGTGAGCGTCTCGGTGAGGGCAATGCCGACGTCGGCCCGCTGCAGGGCGCCGGCGTCGTTCAGGCCGTCGCCCACCATCACCACCCGGCGGCCCTGCTGCTGCAAGGCTTCCACGTAGGCGAGCTTGTCGAGCGGCGACTGCTGGAACCGCAGCTCGGCCCCGGCCCCAAAGAGCTGGCGCAGCGGGATGACATCCGCGTCGTTGTCGCCGGTGAGCAGCGCCAGCTGGTAGCGCTGGCCCAGCTGCCGCAGCAGCGCCGGCAGGTTCTCGCGGTACTGGCTGCGGATATCGTAGCACCCGGCCGGCTGCCCGTTCAGGGCCACGTACACGCGGGTTTGCGGTTCTGTCGGCCCTTGTTTGGGCGTATTGGCTCCGACAAATGCCGCTGAGCCCACGCGAACCGGCGTGCCGGCCACCACGCCGCTGATGCCCCGGCCGGGGATTTCGACGTACTCCTCCACCACAAAGTCAGTAGGCCCCAGATGCGCGGCCAGGCGCTGGCTCAGCGGGTGCGTGGATTGACCGACGAGCGCCGCCACACGCCGCGCATCCTCGCGGGAAAGGGCCGGACCGGAGAAATCGACGGCCGCGCGATGGGCATCGGTGAGCGTGCCGGTTTTGTCGAACACCAGCGTATCGGCACGGCTCAGCGTCTCGATTACGGCGGCGTTTTTCAGGTAGAGCCGGCGGCGGCCCAGCACCCGCAGCGCGGCCCCCATGGCGAAGGGCGTGGCCAGCGACAACGCGCAGGGGCAGGCAATAATCAGCACCGAGGTGAAGGCGCGCAGCGCCATCTGCGGGTCCCTGGGGTACCAGTACAGTACCGAGCCCACGGCCAGCGTCAGCGTGAGGGCCACGAAGTAGCGGCCGACGTGGTTGGCGTAGGTTTCCAGGGTGGGCCGGGCTTCTTTCTCGAAGGCGGGGTTGTTCCAGAGCTGCGTGAGGTAGCCCTGCGACACTTCGCGCACTACTTCCAATTCGATGGCCTCGCCCATCTGCCGCCCGCCGGCATACACTACTTCGCCCACGGCCCTGGCCACCGGCACGCTCTCGCCCGACACGAAGCTGTAGTCAATCAGGCCCGCGCCGCGCAGCAGCACGGCGTCGGCCGGAATAATTTCCTGGTGGCGCACCCGGATGCGCTGCCCGGCCAGCAGCTCCTTCACCGACACCGACTGTTCGCCGGCTTTGGTGAGCCGCGTCACGGCCACGGGAAAGTAGGAGGTGAAGTCGCGGTCGAAGCGCAGGGCGTCGTAGCTGTGCTGCTGCACCCACTTGCCGATGAGCATGAAAAACACCAGGCCCGTGAACGAGTCGAAGTAGCCCGGTCCGCGTTGGGTGAGCACGTCGAATACGCTGGTCGCAAACAGGGCCGTGAGGCCGAGGCTGATGGGAAAGTCGAGGTTGATGTAGCGCTGCCGCAGCCCCTGCCAGGCCGACTGGTAGAACCCCCGCGCACTCACCAGCAGCACCGGCAACGCCAGCAGCAAACTCAGCCACCCAAAGAATTGCCCGAACGCGGCGTGCAGCCCTTCGGTGAAGGAAAAGTAGTCGGGAAAGGCCAGCAGCATCACGTTGCCGAAGCCAAAAGCGGCCACGCCCAACTGGTAGTAGAGCGTGCGATTGGCGGCGTGGGGCTGCGCGCCCAGCTCGGCCAGCGTAATCTGCGGCTCGTAGTTGATGGCGGCCAGCAGCGTCACCACGTCTTTGAGGCTGGTGGTAGCAGGATGGTAGCTTACCGTCAGCTCCTTGCGCAGGAAATTGACCCGCGACTCCCGGATGCCCGCGTTCAGCCTGAACAGGTTTTCGAGCAGCCAGATGCAGGAAGCGCAGTGCATCTGCGGGATGGTGAGCGTGAGCCGGGCCAGCGTGGGCGAGCGGAAGGCCAGCAGCTGGCTTTGCACCGATTCCAGGTCGAGGTAGTCGAAGCGGCCGGGTAATTCCACGGTTTTCACGCGCTGGCCGGGCTGCTCGTCGAGGCGGTAGTAGCCGCACAGGTTGCTGGCCGCCAGCAGCTCGTACACGGCCTGGCAGCCCGGGCAGCAGAAATGCAGCTCAGGGTGCTCGGCCAGCTGAACAGGCTCGTCGGGGCAGTCGTCGCCGCAGTGGGTGCAGGCAACGCGGTTCAGGGTTTCGGGGGCGGCGGGTAGGGGCACGGGCGGGCAGGCTGATGGCAGCCTCAAAGCTCCGGTTTGCCTTACCGGGAAAACCTGATGAACGTCAGGCCGAAGTCTGATTCATCTCAGTCCCACCCGGCTTCCGGCGTCGCACCTTTGAGCCGCCGTTGCAGCAACGCAACCAGCCGCTTTACCCGCCATGACCAACCCCCGGCCCGATATTGCTTCCGAAGCCGACATCCGGCTGCTTGTCGATGGATTTTACGCCAAAGTTGGGCAGGATGCGCTGCTGGGCCCGGTGTTCAACGACTTCGCCCACGTCGACTGGCCCCGCCACCTGCCCGTGATGTATGATTTCTGGAGCAGCCTGCTGCTGGGCACCACGCGCTACCACGGCCGGCCCTTTCCCAGGCACCTGCCGCTGCCCATTGCGGCCGCCCACTTTCAGCGCTGGCTGGCCCTGTTCGAGGCGACGGTAAATGCGCTATTCGTCGGCCCCAGGGCGGAGGAAGCCAAGGTGCGCGCCCGAGGCATTGCCACCCTGTTTGAGCACCGCCTGCGCGAACGTAACCCGCTCGCCCTGCTATAAGGCGGACCGATGATGCCACTGGGTTAAAGGGTGGAAATAACCGCGTAGATTAGGCCGTCAGGACCAGCTTAAACCCCGCATGAGAGCCGCCATCAACACCAAATACGGACCACCCGAGGTAGTGCAGCTACTGGAAGTTGAGAAGCCCGCTCCCAAGGAAAACGAGGTACTGATAAAGGTGCACGCCACCACGGTGAACCGCACCGACTGCGGATTCCGGAGCGCCGAATACTTTGTCAGCCGGTTCTTCAGTGGGCTGCTGCGGCCAAAATTCCCAACCCTGGGCAACGAGTTTGCCGGAGAGATTGAAGCCATCGGCTCCGGCGTCAGCCTGTTCACGGTCGGCGACAAGGTATTTGGCTACAACGACGCCAGCTTCGGCGCGCACGCCGAGTACCTGACGCTGGCCGAGCAGGCAGCCATTGCCACCCTGCCCGGCAACTTAACCTACGAGGAGGCCGCTCCAATGTGCGAGGGTGCCCACTACGCGTTGAGCGCTATGCGGGCCGCCAAGGTGAAAAGCGGCCAAAACCTGCTGGTGTATGGCGCCACCGGCGCCATTGGTTCGGCCGCGGTGCAGCTGGCAAAATCCTTTGGGGCAACGGTTACCGCCGTGTGCAGCACGCCGAGCGTGGCCCTCGTGAAATCGTTAGGGGCTGATGTGGTCATCGACTATACCACCCGGGACTTCACCAAAACCGACCAGGTATTCGACTTTGCGTTTGATGCCTGCGGGAAAAGCTCCTTTACCGCGTGTAAGCCCCTGCTAACCAAGAGCGGCATCTACATTTCGACCGAGCTTGGGTACCGGGGAGCCAACATCTATCTCGCGCTCATTACCCCGTTTTTGGGGGGCAGGAAGGTGTTGTTTCCACTGCCAGCCATCACCAAGGAAGACGTTCTTTTCCTGAAAGAGCTGGCCGAAACCGGCCGATTTAAGCCGGTACTCGACAGGCGATACCCGCTGGAGAAAATTGTGGAGGCCTACCACTATGTGGAAACCGGACAAAAAGTTGGCAACGTGGTGATTACGCTTACCTGAAAACCTTCGTGCTTTAGCCGGAGCGAGTAAATAGCTTAGTTGGTTTTTGGGGCCTAAAAACTCCCGCCGCGGGCTAAGCCGCCACTGATTCGGAGGCTTCGGTGGCCCGCGCCCGGCGGTTTTCCTCGGCGAATACTCCCAGCAGCACCCCGAGATAGGAGAGCAGCAACGGCCCAATTACCAGCCCCAGGATGCCAAACAGGCCTACGCCCAGCGTCACGCCCGCCAGCGTCACGAGCGGGTGGATGTGGCCCATGCGCCGGGCCAGCACGATGCGCAGCAGGTTGTCCACGTTCATCACCACCACGAAACCCACCAGCAGGATGCCCACGCCCTGCCCGGTGGCCCCCTGCGCAAACTGGTAGAGCGCCGCCGGCCCCCACACCAGGGGCGTACCCAGCACCGGAATAAAGGCCACAAAAAAGCCGATGGCGCCCCAGAACACCGGGTCAGGCACCCCAAATACCCCCAGTAGCAGGCCCGTGAGCAGGCCCTGCACCGCCGAAATCAGCACCTGCCCCAGCACGTTGGCCTGCACGTTGTTCTGCAGCGCGTCCTGCAGCTGGTCGAGGGTGTCGGGCCGGAAGGGCAGATAGCGGCGCAGGTTGCGCAGAAACGCTTCTTCCTGCACGAACAGAAAATACAGGCTGAACAGCAGCAGCCCCACCACCACAGCCAGGTGCAGCACGCTGCCGGCCAGCGTGGGCAGCCAGCGGCTCACGGCGCCGGCCACCTGGCCCAGCAGGGTCCGCACGTTTTGCTCGCTGCTGAACGTGTAGCCGGTCAGCCGCTCCAGCCGGCGCACCACCGCCACCACCTGCTCGGTGTACTGGCCAATGCTACGCAGTCGCTCAAAGAGCATGGTGCTGAGCGCATAGAAGGGAATGAGCAGGACCACCACCGTAAATAGCAGCAGCCCCACCGTCACCAGCTGCCGGTTCCAGCCGCGCCGGTGCACGAGGGCCGTGAACCAGGGCCGCAGCGCCACGTACAAAATGCCCGCGCCCAGAAACGCCGATACGTAGCTGGCCAGCCCCACGAGCACGAGGCCGCCCAGCGCCACCAGCGCCACAATGAGCAGCAGGTGCCGCTGGTACGGCGTGTAGATGTTGGAGGGCGGGCTGGTCATTTACAGTCGTTTCATAAAGCTGGGGTTGCGCATCATTTTGCCGTTCATCCGCCGGTGCTCGCCCTCTTTCAGATGGAGGATAGTGCCGTCCTGGCGCTTGCCGGTGAGTTCTCTGAATTGGGAATAAAGCTGGCTTGGCGCCTACCGATAAATCAGAATGCGGGCGGGTTCCAGGCAGTGCAGCGAATGCGGCGCGCCGTTGGGGATGATGACGTAGTCGCCGGCCGTTACCTCGGTCGGCACGTCTTCTTGGGTAATGATGAGCCGGCCGGCCAGCACCGCCACGAATACATCGACGGAGGCGTGGTGGGTGGGCATGATTTCGCCGGCCGCGAAGGTTTTGTAGATAACTTTCTGGCCGTTCTTTTCCAGCAGCACCAGGGCTTTTTGTTCGCCGGCGGGGGCGTGGCGGCCCGCCAGCAGGCTGCCGCTTTTCAGGGGTGGATAGGTTGAGGTCATAAGCAGTGGGGTGTATTTTTTAAGCATTTATGTCCATCAGGTCGTCATGCTGAGCATAGCCGAAGCATCTCGCTCGCATCGTTGAACGATTGAGTCACCACCACACGCGAGATGCCTCGGCTGCGCTCAGCATGACGGCCTGATCAAATTCAACGAACGACTAAACCGCCTCGCCATCAGAACTTCCGGGAGTGGCAGGCCGAGCAGTCCGACGGCGTGGGCAGGGCGTAGGCCTGCTTCTGAATGGCCTCATCCATGGCTTGCTGGAAAGCATCCAGAACCTGACTGCGGGCGTCGCCCGGCAGGTTCGGCAGTACCTGCTCTATGGCCGTGCGGTACACGTGAGCCATGAAATTCGGGCCGTAACGGGCAAAAAACCGGTCGTGCACGTTGCCGAACGATACCCGCTCGGCCGAAGAGATGGACAGCGACAGCGCCAGCCATTCCTTCGCGTTATTCTCCAGGTCGAATAGTAATTCCTGCGTCATGAGCTGGTAAGTAGCGGCAGCAGACAAAGCGGCGGTTGCCTGGCACCATTGGATAGCCCAAAACTACCGGGCGCCGGCTGCCCCCGGCATGACAAACCTCACCCGTATCCATGAGCTTTATCAGCCCCGGCCGTGGCCCCCGGCGGTCGGGGAAACGCGCCGCCGGAACAACAACAGGGGTACTCTCAGGAAACGGAAATCATAGTACGTCAAGCAAATTCACGCAACTGGATGGCAAAGCATTCCTGAGGTGATAGCGCAAGGAGTTAAATCTGGCTTACTTCCGGAAGAATCTCTCAACACAATGCAGCTTCCCGAACACGTCCCGGACTCGTTCCGAAATATGTACGGGTTCCGACCCGCCGCGCCGCCGCGCCCGCCTTGGTACTTTGCCGAGGACAAGGCTTCAGGTTTGGGCGTTTACGAAACTCATCCATGCGGACTATTTCGTAAACTTTAGTTCGTAGACGGGCTTCTTAAATTCATCGCGCGCTACAGCGGCCAGTTGGTCACTTGGTGTAGGCCTGATTCCGGCCGTTCGCCGAAAGGAGTATTTTTACTATCCTGCTATTCTTCTTTAGCCCGATGCTCTGTTCTACGTTGCTGTTACTGACCCTCGCCCTCTCCGATACCAGCACCCGAACTCCTGCCCCACTGAGGTGGCGGCTGCACCTAGCCCCACTCCTGGGCGGGGCATTGCCACAGTTGCGCCTCCAAGGTGCGATTGAGGACGCGAACCGAGCGCCTTTCGAGCCCAACTACCTGCAGCACCACAACGTGGACGGTGGCGTACGGCCCGTGGTCGGCTTCGCGGCCACGCTCTTTCCGCGGCGGGGGCCCCTTAGCCTGCACGCGGGCATGAGCCTGCGTCCTGTGCGCTATCATCACACGTTTGCCACGGGACACGAAGCGTTTCCCACCAAAACGTACCATTTGCGCACGACGGCGGCACAAGCAGTAGTCAGCCTGCGCTACCACCGGCGGGTTGGCCCGGTACGGGTACTGGCCGGGTTTGGCACCAGTCTGCTCGACTGGTGGAACATTCAGGCCTATGCCCGCTACGACGGGGTAAATCAGCGCGAAGCCTACGGCATCAGCCTGCCCGTGGCTGATGGGTTTCTGGCGGAGCCGTTTCAACAGTCGGCGTTCCGGCAGGTGGGCTACGAGCGGCCGACGTTGGGCTTTTGTGAAGAAGTGGGCGCTACCTGGCAACGATATACGCTCACGCTCAGCTATCGGCATCAACTCTACAGCCTCTACTACGAGGGAACGTCGGTTAGTTCTTTCAGTAGTAGTCAACGCGGCGGGCCCGTTACGCATATTGGCAGCACGCCCCAGTACGGCCTGCGGGCGACGGCCTTTTATGCTACGCTCAGCTACGACCTGTTTCGGTTGGGGGAACGTCCCCGTACCGCTAAGGGAGGGTTAAACCGGGCTGATTAGCGAGCTAAGTGCTCTTAACACCGAAGCCAAACGGTCTAGGCTCACCGAAGAAAGGGGGGATGCGGTCTTGAAACACCCTTTTCAGTTCCGATACAAGAAAACGGTGATTTAAATAAGCCGCAATGCCCTTTTACATCTTGTAAACGGTGGTTTGCAACACGTTAAACTACGGTCTTACAGCTGTTTCCAAGCCGGGGCACCGGTTTGACCGTGTAGGGGCGGGGCTGGCCCCCGCCCCTCGTTGCCCGACCATCGTTGCCGCGGCGCGAACGGCGGGCGGGGGCCAGCCCCGCCCCTACGATCGTGCTGTACACTGACCCGAAAACTGCTCTAAAGGTCGCTTCTCACGCCTGAACGTGCTGTAGTTTCCGTTTTCTGAGAGCACCCCAACCAGCTTACCACCGGGCCCGGCGCAGCTTCTCGGGCGCCAGCACCCGAATGTTTTTCGGCGTCAGCTCAAGCAGCCCATCCGCCTT
Organism: Hymenobacter fastidiosus; assembly: GCF_039539565.1. Classification (NCBI taxonomy): domain Bacteria; kingdom Pseudomonadati; phylum Bacteroidota; class Cytophagia; order Cytophagales; family Hymenobacteraceae; genus Hymenobacter; species Hymenobacter fastidiosus. Next base: position 23,047 of record NZ_BAABDJ010000030.1, read on the forward strand.
GAACTCGCTCAGCGTCCGGATCAGCGACTCGGGGGCCGTGCCGACCATAGCGGCCATGTCGTCGCGCGAGAGCTGGATGCTGCCATCGGCCCCGGCCTGCTCGTGCAGGCGCAGCAGGATGTCGGCCACGCGGCGGCGGATGGAGCTGTAGGCCATGGCCAGCAGCTGGGTTTCCCGCTCGCTCACCCGGCCGGCCAGCAGGTGGATGAACTGCTGCCCCACCTCGGGGTTGCGCAGCAGTAGCTGCGTGAAGTCGTCCTTGGGAATGTACACCAGCTCCGAGTCGTCGACGGCCACGGCCGAGTTGCTGTGCGCGGTGTGCTGCAGCAACGGCAGGTAGCCAAAAAACTCGCCGGGGCCATAAAAGCCGGTAATCAGCTCCTTGCCCCCATCGGTAGTTTTCACGGTTTTCACCCGGCCCGCGTGCACGAAGTACACCCGCATGGGCTCGTCGCCCTCCAGATACACGTCCTGCTTCTTGCGAATGGCGTGCACCTTACGGTCGGCCGACAAGCTGTGCAGGTTGCCCACGGCGGTGGCATCGTCCAGAAACGCGCCCAGGCCCCCTTCCGCCCGCAGATCGTACTCGGGCTTGAGGTGCTGGAAGCGGTTGAGGCGGCCGGTAATAGCGCTGAGCAGCTCGGCTTTGTCGAAGGGCTTGGTCAGGTAGTCGTCGGCGCCCAGCTCCATGCCGCGGCGCAGGTCGAGGCGCTCGGTTTTAGCGGTCAGGAAGATGAAGGGCACGCCGGCCAACTGGGCATTCTGATTAAATATCTGGAGCACGCCGTAGCCGTCGAGCACGGGCATCATAATGTCGCACACCACCAGATCGGGCTTGGTGGCCAGGGCCTGCGCCACGCCCAGCTGGCCGTTTTCGGCCGTGAGCACCGCGAAGCCGGCCATTTCGAGCAGCTCGGCGGTGTTTTCGCGGATGATTACGTCGTCTTCAATCAGCAGAATGGTCTTCATAGGGGATGGTGATAGTGACGGTGGTGCCCACGTTCAGCGCGCTGTGCAGGGCAATGGTGCCCCCCATCAGCTCCAGGTACTTGGCAATGATGTAGAGCCCGAGACCGGTACCGGGCACGGTACTCACGTTGCGGGCCCGGAAAAACCGCTCGAACAGGTGTTCCTGGTCTTCCTGGGAAATACCTACCCCCTGGTCCTGCACGTGCAGCGTAAGCTGGCAGTCCTGGCAATTGGCCCGCACCAGAATCACGGAGTGGTCGCCCGAATACTTGATGGCGTTGGACAGCAGGTTGACCAGAATCTTGCGCAGCAGCGAGGCATCGAGCCGGATGAGGCCGGCGCATCCGGCCTCGCACTCGATGCGCTGACCGGCCTTGAGCAGCCCCTGCACGTCCACGACCGTTTCGCCCAACAGCGCCGCCATGTCCAGGGTGGCCGGCGTAGCCTCCACCCGGCCCTCCTCGATGCGGCCTACCGACAGGAATTCCTCCAGAATGTCGTTCAGGTGCTTCACCGACGAGCGGATGCGGGCCACGTGCTTGAGCTGCTTGTCCTTTTGCGGACCCTGGGCGTAGTCGGCAATGAGCTCCGCCGAGGTGAGAACTCCAGTCAGCGGCGTGCGAAACTCGTGCGAGGCCATGCTCACGAAGCGCGACTTCATCTCGCCCAGCTCCTGCTCGGCCGCCAAAGCCTGGGTGAGCTCCTGACCCCGCTTTTCCAGCTGCGCCAGCGTAATCATGAGGGCGTGGGTGCGGTCGGCCACCTTCTGCTCCAGGTCGGCGTTGAGGCGGGCCACGCGCTGGTGCTGGTCCCCTAGTTCCTGCGCGGCGTCGTGTTTGGCCGTCACGTCGAGCACGTAGGCCACCACGTACAGCTCCTCGTCGAGGTGGAAGTAGCTCAGGCTCACTTCCACGGGAAAGTCGGTGCCGTCCTGGCGCTGGCCGCGCAGCACGCGGTGCTGGCCCATGCCGCGCACCTGCGGGTGGGCGTTGAAGCTCTCGCGCAGCTGCTGGTGGTGGCGGCCGGCGGCGTTGGGCACCAGCACCTCAATGCGCTGGCCCAGCAGCTCAGCCGCCGGGTAGCCGAACTGCTGCCCGGCCAGCTCATTCGCCGACACAATGTCGCCGGCCCGGTTGCAGACGATGATGCCGATGGTAGCGTTGGTGAACACGGCCTCGAAGCGCCGCACGCTGTGCGCCAGCGCGCGCTCCGCCTGCTGCAGGCGGCTTTGCTCGGTGATCTGAATCAAAAAAAAGGCCTGCTCACCATCCTGGAAGGGGGTCAGCTCCAGGTAGGCGCTAAAGGCCTCGCCGGTGTGGCGCCGGATGTCGGCTTCCACGGCCCGGTGGCCTTCCCGGCGGGCTTGCTCGCCCAGGGCCTGCCATTGGTCGGCGCTCCACGGGGGCTGGCGCAGCGAGTGGTCGGGGTCGGCCAGGAACACTTCTTCGGACGGGTAGCCCAGCAGGCGCACCCCCGCCGGGTTCACCTGCGTGAACCAGCCCTGAGCCGGGTCATAGATTCCCAGGAATTCCTTGGCCTGGGTGTAGAGCAGCTCGGTGAGGACGCTGGAGGAAGAGCCTGGTCGCATAAGAAAAAGGTAGGCCCGCGCGGTTAGATTTATCCCCTGGGGCGGTGCCCAGCTTGGTGTACGTCCCGGTCCGCTGGCTTTTTTCGGCCAGCCGACCGGTCCCCGGCTGCTAACCTTGTTTACCTTGCTTACCGGCAATGGCCACGCCCGTCTTGTGCCAGCGCCGACCGATCCGCCGGCCAAAAAGCCGGCGGATCGGAAAAACGGCCGTGTACACCAGGCGGAGAACCGCTCTGGCATTGATCGGGCGGCCCGGTAAGGTCGACATTATTAGCACCGAACCTGATAATTGTCAGTTCGCCGCCTGATGGGCATCATACGGGCCGCTACTCCCGTACGGTAATTTTGTAGAGCTACTTGATTATTCCGGGTCCGATGCCAGCCACACCTTTAACGCCTTCCCTGTCCACCAACACCGCGATGCTGCTGGTGCTGCTGCCGCCCGTCGGCACCGCCCCGCAGGTGCGGGTGGCCACCCTGGCGGCGCTGGCGGCCTTGCAGCGGGAGTTGGGCGCGGCCATCCGGGTGCTGACGGTGGACGAGGCGAGCCACCCCAGCGTGGTGCACAGCTTCCAGGCCACTGACCTGCCCTGCTTCGTGCTCGTGCGCCAAGGCGTGGAGCTGCTGCGCGAGGGCGGCCTGCCCGAGGGCGGGGCCATCGTGCCGCGGCTGCTGAGTAAGCTCGGCTCCGCGAGCATAGTTGCCGAATAGCGGCAGGTTTTTCTGTTGGACAGAAGCAGGAATTCCAGGGAAAGCCGGCGTCGGCGGCGCCCTTCAGCTGGCCGTTTGTCCCGCATTGGGCATCTATTCGCGGCCAATTCCGTTGAGGAGCAAGCAGCAGCTAGCCGAGAGCCAAGGCCTCCCCTGCCAGTTCCCTTCAGGTCAGGCGGTTGCCCACAGCATTCGTACGGGAGGTTATCGTTCAATTTCCTTGTCGTTGCCATGCGCCCGTACCACCTCATCTACCAAAGCCGGGCCAGCGCGCCGTTCACCGACGCTGAGCTGGCGGCGCTGCTGCTCGGGTCCCGCACCTACAACCGGCACGTGCACGTTACGGGCCTGTTGCTGCACGCGCCCGACGGCCGCTTCCTGCAAATCCTGGAGGGCGAGGAAGCCGACGTGTGCCAGCTCTACTACGCAAAAATCCTGTCCGACCCACGGCATTATCAGTGCCAGGTGCTGGGGGAGGGCCATTGTGCCGAACGCAGCTTCGCCGATTGGAGCATGGGCTTCCAGGTAGCGCAAGCCGACGACTTGTACGCCTTGCTGCAAAGTGGCGCGCTCAACTCCCCCACCCGCCACGGCTCCAAGCCCACCATTCGCCCCGAGCTGATGGCGCGGCTGCTGGAGTTCGTGGAAACCAAAGCCGCTTATTAGAGAACGATGCAGGGGCGGGGCTTTCCCCCGCCCGCCGTTTGCGCCGCTTCAACGATGGTCGGGCAACGACGGGCCGGGGCAAGCCCCGCCCCTGCATCGTTCCGCTGTTCCGCCTCCCACTATGCCACACGTTGTCACCCTCACCCTGAACCCGGCCATTGACAAAAGCACGCGCGTGCCCCAGCTGGTGCCGGACCACAAACTGCCGTGTGCGCCGCCCAAGGTAGAGCCCGGCGGCGGGGGCATCAACGTGGCGCGGGGCCTGCAGCGCCTCGGGCTGCCCGCGCGGGCCGTGTTCGTAGCCGGCGGCCCGCCCGGTGAAGTGCTCCGGCAGCTGATGGCGCGCGAAGGCCTGGCCGCGCATCCCGTACCCACGGCCGCCTGGACCCGGGAAAACCTGACCGTCGTGGACGCCTCCACCAACCAGCAGTTCCGCTTCGGCATGCCCGGCACCACCGTCACGGCCGCCGAGCAGGCGCAGGTGCTGGCCGCGCTGGCCGCCCTCGCGCCCCCGCCCGACGTGCTGGTGGTCAGCGGCAGCCTGCCCCAGGGCGTGGCACCGGCGTTCATGGGCGACGTGGCCCGCTGGGCCCGCCAGGTTGGGGCCAAACTGATTGTGGATACTTCGGACGAAGCCCTGCGCAGCGCCGTGGCCGAGGGCGTGTACCTGCTCAAGCCCAACCTGGGCGAGCTGGCCAGGCTGGCCGGTGTGCCCGCCCTCGACAGTGCCTCGGCGGCCGCGGCGGCGCAGGGGCTCATCGGCCAGGGTCGGTGCGAAATCGTGGTCGTGTCGCTGGGGCCGGTCGGCGCCTGCCTGGTCACGCGCGACGTGGTGGAGCACATTGCCGCCCCGGCCGTGAAAAAGCAAAGCACCGTGGGAGCCGGCGACAGCATGGTGGCCGGGCTGGTGTTCGCGCTGTGCCAGGGCCGGCCCATACGCGAGGCCGTGCGCCTGGGCGTGGCCTGCGGCACGGCCGCCACCATGAACCCCGGCACCGAGCTGTTTCATGCCGCCGATGCCGAAAAGCTGTTTCAGTGGCTGCTGCAAGCCATGCCGGCGGCGGGGCCCGCTGGTCCTGGAGTTAACATTTAGAGCCTATCCGGAAAATACCTGAACGGTCATGCCCATCTGGCGTCCGCGCAGTCGAAGCATCTCTACCGCTTCGTTGAAAAAGCCTTGATTAGTTGCGCGGTAGAGATGCTTCGACAAGCTCAGCATGACCGTTCAGTTAATGAATCAATCAATTGATGCCCAGCAGGCCGGTAATCTGCACGGCCAGCAAGTCCAGAATAAAAATGACCAGCGACGAAACCACCACGGCGCTGTTGGCGGCCTGGCCCACCCCTTCGGTGCCTTTGCCGGCATAATACCCTTTGTAGCAGCCGATGAGGCCGATGGCGAAGCCGAAGAAGAACGTTTTGATAAAGGCCGGCAGCACGTCGCAGAAAGTCAGGCCGCTCAGAATGTTGTTCACGAACAGGGTCAGCGTGGTCGTGCCTCTGGTGTTGATGCCGACGTAAGAGGCAAACAGGCCGATGCCATCGGCCAGCACCGTGAGCACCGGCAGCATGAGCGTGGTGGCCAGCACCCACGTCACCACCAGGTACTTGAACGGGTTGGTGCCCGACACTTCCACGGCGTCAATCTGCTCGGTCACGCGCATCGAGCCCAGCTCGGTCCCGATGCTGGAGCCGATTTTACCCGCAAAAATCAGGGCCGTAATAATGGGGCCCATCTCCCGGATGATGGTCAGGCCCACCATGGTCGGAATCCAGGACCCGGCGCCGAACTGGGCCACGGTGGGCCGGCTCTGCAGCGTGAGCACCAGCCCCATGATGAAGCCCGTGATGCCCACCATCGGCAGGGACTGGTAGCCCACCGCGTAGCTACTGGTACAGCAGCTCGCGCACCTCGTAGCGCGGCCGGAACCCCTCGCGGAAGAACTGCCCGGCAAAGCGCGTGATGGCGCCGGTTTCGGCCAGAAAAGAGCTTTCGAGCACGTCGTCTACCTTGGAAGGGGGTTGAGCGGTAACCGGGTTAGCCCGGCGACGAATCAGGCCGCCGTGAAATCCAGCACCACCCGGCCATCCACCCGGCCGGCCCCGAGGTCGGCGAGGACCTGGTTGATATTTTCCAGCCGGTCGAGGTGGTAATGCACCTTCACCTGGCCCGCGGCGGCAAAAGCCAGGCTCTCGACCAAATCCTGCCGGGTGCCCACGATGGAGCCGCGCACGGTTTTGCCCGTCAGCACCACGTCGAAGATGTTCAGGGGGAAGTCGCCCGTCGGCAGCCCCACCAGGGCCAGGGTGCCGCGCCGGCGCAGCATGGCCACGCCCTGGGCAAAGGCCGGCGGGGAGACGGCCGTTACCAGCACGCCGTGGGCCCCGCCAATCTGGCTCTGGATAACCGCCACCGGGTCCGCCGTGGCGGCATTCACCACCAGCTCGGCCCCCACGGACTGCGCCAGGGCCAGCTTCTCGTCCTGCACGTCGACGGCCGCCACCCGCATGCCCATGGCTTTGGCGTATTGCACCGCCAGGTGGCCCAGGCCACCGATGCCGGAAATAACTACCCATTGCCCGGGCTTCACCTCCGTTTCTTTGAGGCCCTTGTACACCGTCAGGCCCGCGCACAGCAGGGGCGCCGCTTGCTGAAACGAGAGGTTGTCGGGCAAATGCCCCACGTAGTTGGGGTCGGCCAGCAGGTACTCGGCGTAGCTGCCCGGCACGGAGTAGCCGGTGTTTTGCTGCGCCTGGCACAGGGTTTCCCAGCCCGACAGGCAGTACTCGCAGTGTCCGCAGGCGGTATGCAGCCACGGCACGCCCACCCGGTCGCCGGTCTTCACCTGCGTCACGCCGGGGCCCACGGCTACCACCGTGCCCACGCCCTCGTGCCCCGGAATCAGGGGCAGGGGTGCTTTCACGGGCCAGTCGCCGTTGAGGGCGTGCAGGTCGGTGTGGCACACCCCGCAGGCCGCCACCTGCACCAGGATTTGCCCGGGACCTACGGCGGGTACGGGTACCTGCTCTATTTGCAGCGGTTGGCCATAAGCGTGGGCCACGGCGGCTTTCATGGTGGTGGGTAGCATGGATTGGCTTTACTGGTTTGGACTGTGGGTAATCCGGTCCGTATTGGGCTGGGTCGGCAACCGTCAGCGGCTCAGCACAAAGAACTAGCTTCCAAGGGCCCGCGGGCATGATGAAGGTTGGCGCGGACCCTGATTTTTGTCATGGGGAGGTCTCCGGCCGGGTCGTAGTCTTGTTCTGAATTTCCACCCCGCCCTTTCACCCCCTCCCCGCATGGACGTTACTGCTGTTCCGCGGGGTATTACTGCAACCCGGTTTGAGGAGCTAGAAGCGGGAAGCGGGAAGTCAGCATACGAGCAGGGTGCCGATGTAAGGCGCGGCGGCCTTGGCACCCGTTGCGTTACTTCCTCTTCAGGACTTACGCAAACCCATATGCACCAAGCCCCGGCGGGGCGGCCTGTCGGTAGTAACTAGACTTGTTCCCGAATAAGCAATAATGAAAAAAGAACGTCATGCTTCATCTGGCGTCCGCGCAGCCGAAGCATCTCTACCGCATTAGGAATCAATGCTACAGCAACAAAGCGGTAGAGATGCTTCGACTGCGCGGACGCCAGATGAAGCATGACCGCTGAATTTGCGCTTTTCTGTATTTAGGAACAAGTCTACTGCCTGCAATAGAAGAATGAAGCCCCGCAGGGGCGGCACTTGCCAGAACGGCAGCCGGGTGCCGCCCCTCTGGGGCATTCTTCCGGATGGACCCTCCTTTACGACCGACAGGCCACCCCGCCGGGGCTGGCAAACGGCGCAGGGGCGTAAGTCCTGATCTTTTACCACCTGCTCCCTGTGCTCCTGGATTCCAGCTCCTAACTTCTCACCGCCGGCAACCCACCTCACCCTGCGTAACAGCAGTTAAGTAGTCGGTACGAAGTAAGCATATTGAAAGAGGCGGTCATGCTGAGCTGGTCGAAGCATCCCGCCCGCTTCGTTGAACGTATGCAGACGAAGCGGGCGGGATGCTTCGACCAGCTTAGCATGACGTTTAATTGTATTCGATTATTCCTGCGCGACTGCTCTAAGACGAGCCAGAAGTCCCGACCGGAAGTTCCGATTCAACTCCCGCGCAAACCAGCAACCCGCATAATGCCTGACCACACCTCCTTATTCGCCCGCCAGGCGGAAGCCAGCGCCCACGTCCAGTTCGTGTTCGAGGCGACGGCCGGCCAGCTAGTGTTCGTGAACGAGGCCTACCGGCTGGTATTGCACGGGAAGCCGGACCAGGTGAATACCGAATTGCCCGCGCTCCTGGCCCGCCTGCATCCCGACGACCGGCCGCGCCTGGCCGAATACTGGACGCAGTGGTGCCGGGGCTTAGCGCGCGACGAGGTCGAGTTTCGCCTGCGCCACCCCGAAGCCCCGGACCAGTGGTTTTGCCTGACGCCCTATTATGAGCGGGATGGCGCCGGCGCCGTCTGGTTGGCAGGCAGCCTGCGCGATATCAGCGTGACCAAACGCTACCAGGCCAACGCCGACCTGTTCAACAGCCGCAAGAACGCCACCCTTGAAATCCTGTCCCACGACCTGAGCGGGGCCTTTATCATGGTGCAGCAAATCGCGGAGTTTTTGCGGGAAGAAGTGCAGGCCCCGGCCAACCCCGAGGTAGCTAAAATGCTGCAGGAGCTGGAAACGACCAGCCGCGACAGCGTGAAAATGATTCGCGACTTCATCAACATTGAATTCCTGACCTCGGCCAACACCGACCTGAAGCGTGACCGGGTGGACGTGGGCGCGGTGCTGCGCGAGCCGCTGGACCAGCTCCAGAGCAATTCCGTCGGCCACCACTTTGCCTACACGCTGCCCGCCGCGCCGCTCTACGCCAACCTGGACGTCAACAAGTTTACCCAGGTGCTGCTCAACCTGGTGAGCAATGCGCTGAAGTTCACGCCCGACGACGGCCACGTAAGCGTGGCCGTCGAGCCGGGCCCGGGTAGCGTACGCATCTACGTTCGCGACGATGGCGTCGGCATCCCCCTGAACCTGCAGCCCGTGCTGTTTGAGCCATTCACCAAAGCCCGCCGCATGGGCCTGCGCGGGGAGCCCAGCACCGGGCTCGGGCTGGTGCTGTGCAAAACCATCGTGGAGTGGCACCATGGCACCCTCGAAGTAGCCAGCTTTGAAGGCCAGGGCAGCACCTTCACGATTGTAATTCCGCAGTCGGATGAGGTCAGATGCGTCCCGGCGGCTGGGAAAACCGTCACCAGCTACGAGTAAGCAGCACTTCCTGCCTGCTCCAACATGGCGGGGCCTACAAGAAACCTAATGCGAAGAATGGGGCTGGGTTAACCCGCGAAGTTGCGCCGTACATTTGAGCGTTGAGCACGGATTATCTGGTCCTGCGCGAGCGGCCGCGACGGTTTCCGACCCTGAGCAGTCTGTTGCCGGCCGATCTTGACGAATTACTTACCGACTTCGCGCCGGCCTGGGAGCGCTACCACCGCTACCACACTCTGGACGGGGCCAAGCGGCGGTTGCCAGCCCACGCCGAGCGGGCCAACGCCACGCTGGCGGGCAGCGACACGAAGCTCTTTTTGCTGCTCACCTACCTCAAAAGCAACCGCTTGCAGCGGCACCAGGCCGCCAGCTTCGGCGTGTCGCAGACCCGGGTGAGCCGCCTGGCCACGGCCCTGCCGGGCGGGCTGAACCACGTGCCGCGCCGGCGCGGGCGGCTACCCGTGCGCGACGGGCCCGAGCTGACCCGGCACCCGGACCAGGTGTTTGCCTGCGATGGGGTCGGGCGCGGGGTGCCGCGCAACACCGACGGCAAAGCTCAGGCCGAAGAATACAGCGCAAAAAAAGCGCATCGCCTGAAAAACGTGACCTTGTGCGACGATACGCAGCACGTGTATTTCCTCTCGGCCACGGAAGGCGGGTGGGTACACGATAAAAAAATGGCCGACGAGTACGCCCTGCACCGACCGGCCGGCAGCGTGCTGCGCCAGGATCTGGGCCTGCTGGGCCACGCCCCGGCCGGGGTTCGGGCGTTGACTTCCAGACCTGCCTGCGCTACGACATGCAACCTTTCCGTCGGGCCCGGGGCTCTTGTAGCTGCCTTATCTTTCTTTCCCTTTCATTCCTGCTGACTATGCGTCTTTCTCTGTTTTTAATCAGTGCATTAGGACTACTCAGCGGCTGTAAAAAAGAAGAAGCGGCTTCTTCCATTCAGAATACCCGCTGGATGCTGGTGCAGGTAGAGGATTTCGCCATCGGGCTATCCAGCTACTCGCCCGCCTTCAACTCGTACGTGCAGTTCAGCGCCGACAACAAAACGAATGGCCTGGCCCCTTGCAACTCGTTTGGCGGTACTTATGCCTCGGGCAGCGGCACCCAGCTCAGGGTGAGCGTGCAGGCTTCTACCCGGGCCACCTGCGCCGCACAGAGCATAGAGGACCGGTATCTGAGCGCCTTGCCGCGCACTGTGCGCTATGAGCTCAGCGGCCAGGAGCTACGCCTGTTCGATGCTGCCACCGCAGCGCCCATTCTTGTTTTCAGGGCCGCCGAATAGCGCTGCACGCAGCAATACGCAGCAAAAGCCCGGTGACGTTCCGAAAAATCGGAGCGTCGCCGGGCTTTTGGTTTGCCAGGGCCCAGTAAGGCCGTAGCAAGCATTGCTTAGAAGCTGTTTGAGTTAGCAGAATTTGAGCACCCGTTTGATGTTTGCCAAGCTAATCCATGCGTT
>NZ_BAABDJ010000031.1:0-37278 GCF_039539565.1 Hymenobacter fastidiosus
CTTAGAATTACTTGTAAAATAATTTTTGGTTTGTATCTGTGTACGCTGTCGTGACATAGCAGGCAACATCTGGATTGCCGCTACTCCGCGATACTGTAAGTAGCGGCAATCCGTCCATAGTACGCTACAAAGTAGCGTAATCCCTGCCAAATTAGGTGGGATTACGCTACCCGGCGCTTCAAAGACCCAGGTCATCCAGGGGGGAGGCAACGCGGGTACGCTGGGCTACGTGCGTATAGATTTCGGTGGTTTTGATACTGGCGTGGCCCAGCAAACTCTGAATCATCCGGATATCGGTCCCGCCTTCCAGCAGGTGGGTGGCGTAGGAGTGGCGCAGCATGTGCAGCGAGACAGGTCGCCGAATGCCGGCACGCCCGGCGGCCTGTTTCACCACCTGTTGCAGGCTGCGGGCACTGTATGGTTCGCCGGGCTGCGCTCCTTCAAACAGGAAAATGACGGGGCGAAACTGTCGGAATTGCTCCCGCAGCAATGGCAGCAGGCTTTCGGGCAAAGGCAGGTCGCGGTCCTTTTTGCCTTTGCCGCCGCGCACGTACAGCGCCATGCGTTTCGCGTCGATGTCGGCCGGGGTAAGGGCCAGCACTTCGCCCAGGCGCAGGCCCAGGCCGTAGGCCAGCATGAGCATGGCGCGGTGCTTGAGGTTGGCGGTGCCTTGCAGCAGCGCCTTCACTTCTTCTTTGGCCAGCAGCTTGGGGTTTTGCAGCGGGCGCTTAGGCCGGGGCACTGCGTAGTAGTGGTGCGGCTGGTCCTCTACCTGCTCATAATAGAACTTGATGGCATTGATAAGCAGATTTTGGTAAGCTTCGGAGATGCCGGTGGCCACGCGCCCGGCCAGGTAATCGAGTACTTCGGGTTTGCTGAGCTCCAGCGGCAGGCGCGGCGCGTGGTGCGCCAGGAACAGCTGGAAAGCCCCCCGGTAATTTTTCAGGGTTTGGGGGCTGTAGCGCTTCAGGGAGATGAACTGGCAATAGCGGGCGAGCAGTGCCTGGGCGGGCGTGGGTGGGGGCAGCTCCGCGGCCAGTGCCGGCACGGCCGGCACGTATATCGGCAGGCCCAGCTGCTGGCAGGCGGCCCGTAGCCTGGCCACCGCATCGGCATCGGCGGGCAGCAGATAGCCGCGGGCGGCGGCCTCGTAGCGCCCGCCCGCGCCGAGAACCGCCGTGCGTACGGCCACGGCTGAGTACGGAAAAAAAACCTGGAAATCGGTGCGCGAAGCCAGCAGGCACAACGAAATGGTAGCTTTCATGGCAGAAGGTCGGCAGAGTGGCCCCAGGAAGCAAGTGTTCAGCCCGTTTCGTTGGGTTTCTTATCGAGCATAATCACCTGCTCGCCGATAATTTCCGTGACGTAGTGGCGCACTCCGGCCGCATCGTCGTAGTGGCCGGTTTTGAGCTTGCCCTCCACGTATACCAGACTGCCCCGGCGTAGGTAGGCTTGGGCCCGCTCGGCCAGGCCGCGCCACCGCCCCACGGTATGCCAGCCACGGTATGCCAGTCCGTGCTGGCGTGGAGGTGGCCGGCTTTGTCGCGGAAGCTTTCGGCGGTAGTCAGCGAGAACCGGGCTACGGCCACGTTGCCGTCGGGCACCTGTACTGCGGGGGCTTTGCCGGGGTGGCCGGTCAGCGTCAGTTTGTTGAGGCCGCGTATAGCTGGGGTGGGGGTAGAGCTTAACCGCTCTGGGGCCGGAGGCGGGCACGATACCGCCCCGGATCAGAAAAAGGCCCTGCCTGCCCGCGCGAAGCGGGCGCTTCGCGCTACATTCGCCCTTATGCATCGTTTTCTCCCACTCCTGCTGGTGCTTGCTCCGGCCTGCGTGCCGCTGGGCACGCCCATCACCGACCCCAACGCCGCCCGCCGCCCCGCCCCGGGGCAGCAGTCCCCGCCCGAGTACTTCGCCGATAAAACCATCCGCTACGAGGATCACGTCTACAACCCCGACGTGCGCTCGGTGCAGTGCTACGTGGCCACGGGCCAGCCCACGGAAGTGTTTCAGCCCCCGGTGGTGCCGCTCGGCCAGGGGCAGCCCGTCACGCTGGAGTTCGATCTGCTGGGCGCCAGCTCCCAGCGCTTCATCGCTAAGCTGGTTCACTGCGACGCCAACTGGCAGCCCTCGGTGCTGACGGATATGCAGTTCCTGAGCGAGATAAATGAGTTTCTCATCACCGACTACCGCACCGGCGTGGGCACCAAGGTGCCCTACTACCACTACCGCATGCAGATGCCGCGAGTGAAGCTCAGCGGCAACTACCTGCTGATGGTGCAGAGCGCGGGTGGGGTTCCGGTGCTGAGCCGGCGGGTGCTGGTGTATGAGAATCAGGTGGAAGTGAGCCTGCGCCAGGGAATTCCGGTGGCCGGGGCGGAGCGCTACACGCTGCAGCAGGTAGATTTTTCCATCGGCTACGGGGGCATCAACCTCGTGAATCCGGCCCAGGAAGTGAAGGTGCTGCTGCGCCAGAACTTCCGCTGGGACAATGCCAAGGGGAACCTGCGCCCCACCTTCGTGCGCGACGCCGAACGGCGGCTGGACTACCAGTACTTCAGCTTCGAAAATGCGTTTGCGGCCGGCAACGAGTTCCGCTTCTTCGACCTGCGCTCCTTGCGGGTGATGGGGGCCGGCATGGCCCAGCTCGACCCCAACGCCTCGCCCCGCGCCGTGCTGCTCACCACCGAGGCCACCCGCAGCGGGCAGGCCTACTCCCAGTACGACGACATCAACGGCCAGCGCGTATTTGAGAACCGCGAATACGGCAGTGGTGCCACCAACGGCGACTACGCCAACGTAACGTTCCAGCTTCGCGCCGAGCAGCAGGCCCCGGGTCCCGTCTACGTCCTGGGCGCCCTCACCGACTGGAAGCTCAGGGACGAGTTCCGGATGACCTACGACCCCGAAACCCAGCAGTACAGCACCCGCGTGCTGCTCAAGCAGGGCTACTACAACTATACCTACGTGGTAGCCAAACCCGGCGCGGCTCCCGATAACGTGTACTTCGAAGGCAGCCACCAGGAAACCGAAAATCAGTACGACCTGCTGGTGTACTACCGCCCACCCGGCACCCGCGCCGACCTGCTCATCGGTTATCAAACCATCACCGTCAACGGCCGCCGCCCTTAGTGGAGCAATGGCGTAGTGGAGCCGGGTGTCTTGCCGCCACTACGCCACCACCACCTCTCGCCGGTGGTCGTTGTTGGGAACAGAACGTCATGCAGAGCACAGCGCAGCATCTCGCATGCGACCGTTGAGTTACCATTCATGCGCCCCCGGGCGAGATGCTGCGCTATGCTCTGCATGACGTGCTTTTCGCGGTGACGACCCCGAGCGCGACACTACGTCAGTGCGGTCTGCTTTTAGGATACTTATCTCGGCGCAGCCGGCTAATACCGGCCCTCGGCGCCGCCGCCGCCGGAGCTGCCGCCGCCGAACCGGAACCCGGGCTCCGGGACTTGCCGGCCGCTTTCCGCCACGTGCGCCAGGGCCAACGATTCCAGGTTCAGGAGTTCCGGATCGGGGCGGTCGGCGGGCTCGGCGGTGAGGCCGTGTTTAGGGGTGCGCAGGTAGCGCATGGCTCCGCCAGCGAGTAGCACGAGCAGGGCGCCGCCCAGAGTCAGGGCCCATTCCGGGGGCAGCAGCTGGCGGTAGAACCGGTAGGTGTAGAGCGAAAAAGCCAGCGTGAGCAGGCCGGTGCACAGAAAAATCCGGTCGGCCCGGCGTAAACCCAGGGTGAGGTAGACCAGGGGAATTGCGGCGGTGAACAGATAAAACAGCGGCGCGAAGCTGATCTGGATGGACGTGGGCAGGTCGTTGAGGGCCGCGTTGGCTTCCCGCACCACCAGGTAGTTGCCGCCCAGGTAGAAGCAGCCCAGGGACAGCGCTTTGGCTATCCGCAGGCAGGTGCGGTAGTACAGGTAATCCGACCGGCGCGTCAGCCGCCGGACGAGCTGGTAGCTGCCGGCGGCGGCCAGCATCAGCACAAACGGCAGCAGAGCTTTTCCCAGGCTGAACTGCAGGGTAAATACGGCTATGATTACCAGATACAGCCCGTAGGCCCCCACGCTCACCAGCGGGTCGGCGTAGCGCACCACGGCGGCCAGCAGCAGGAGCCAGCCCGGCAACAGCAGCAGCGCCAGCAGGCCGCGCGCCATCAGGAGGTCAAAGTCCAGGGCTTGGCGGAACACGATGCCGTAAAAAAGCCCCAGCGCCGTCAGCCAATAGCCCAGCGCCAGGTAGAGCAGGGCGTTGTCGGTGCCCGAGCGGTAGAGGTGATGCGTCCGGATGAGCTGCTCCAGCAGAAAGTAAGCGCCCGCCCCGGCTATCAGACAGCCCGGCAGCAGGCGCAGCTCAAAGGCTTGGTTTCCAACGGTGAGGGACTCATTCACGAAGAGAAAAACCAGACTGGAGGCCGCCAGGCCGGCAAAGCCGGTGAAGAGGAACAGCGCAATCCGGACAAACAGGTGCGGCCGGTAGAAGCCGCTGGCAAATGCCGGCCGGATGGCTTGGGCCTGCTCCGCGGAAATAAGCCCGCTTTTGCACCAGCGCCGGACCGTGGGCTGCACGAGCCGGTTGAAAATCCCCTGCTCGTTATAGGCCTTGCGGTTCATGGATGCCCAGAAGCTTTTTCAGGTTGAGGAGAAACACCACTACGCCCACCAGGGAAAGAGGGAAATACAGAATTGCCAGGGCTCCGAAGATACCCGGACCGGTATCAGCCAGCTGGAAAAACGTGTAGGTGAGGGCCAGGTAGCCGT
Organism: Hymenobacter fastidiosus; assembly: GCF_039539565.1. Lineage (NCBI taxonomy): Bacteria > Pseudomonadati > Bacteroidota > Cytophagia > Cytophagales > Hymenobacteraceae > Hymenobacter > Hymenobacter fastidiosus. Next base: position 4,761 of record NZ_BAABDJ010000031.1, read on the forward strand.
AGAGCACGCCGAGGAGCAGGAAAAGGTAGGAGTGCGTGCGGCGGGCGTACCAAGCCAAGGCGGCGCTTAGCCCCAGAATCAGCAGCACGGCCAGCCCCGGGGCCAGGAAGCCGGGCTCGGCGGAGTTGCGCCACAGGGCGCTGCCGGCCGCCACCAGGGTCAGGTTGCTGCCCAGCAGCAGGTAGGTGTAGCCGAAATGCTTTTTCACGTTCCAATGCTCCGCCGCCAGCCCCACCGCGGCCAGCCCCAGTCCCAGCCCGACGGCCGCCGCGTCGAGGTGGGGGAGGGCGTAGTTGTTCTGCGTGAAGGCCGACAGCGGCGCAATGGCCACGCCCACCCAGGCCGCCAGTCCCGTAATGGCCATCGACAGTACGCCGCGGTGGTCGAAACGGTAGGCGCAGGCAAAGAACACCACCGTGGGCACCAGCACCAGCAGGCCGTAGCGGGTTCCGAAGAAGGTATATTGAAACTGCAGGTAGCCCACCAGCGTGAGCAGGGTGAGGCAGCCCAGCAGCAGGGCGTAATCGGCGGCCACGGCGGGCTGAGCGGCCTGCCACGTAAAGGGCTGCCGGAGCCGGTAGGCCACCGCGAAGCCGGCGGCGGCGAGCAGGGCCACGGCCGCCACAATCACGCCGTGGCCGATGCTGTCGATATGCTGGTAGATCAGCAAACCCAGCCCGGTGCTGAGCGCCGTCACGCCCACCGACAGCAGCGTGCGCAGCTCGTAGTACAACGAAAAGGGCCTGGTGCGCTCGTAGTGGCTTATCGTGTCGGCCTGCTCCGCCCCTATAAAATTGAGCTGCCGCAGGGAAGCCAGTATTTTGTCCGTCATGGTGCTGCCTGAAAATAGTGGTCGGTTGGCCGGCCGCTGCTGCCGGGTAAACATAGCATTTTCCGGTACGGAACGCCCGATTACGTAGAGGCTGATCTATATTCGCGGCCTGGTGGCCGGCCGTTTGCCCTTGAAGCTGATCTGTAACCAAAGCGCGGGTACCGCGTTGCAGCAAAGCATTCTTTCTCTCCCTGCTCTATGATGAATCGTACGCTGCCGCTTGCCGCCGTCACGCTCCTGTTGGCTTCGGCCTGCTCCACCAATCCCGTCACGGGAAAAAAAGAGGTGATGCTCGTCTCGAAAGGGCAGGAGCTGGCCATGGGTCAGCAGTCGGACCCGGCCGTGACGGCACAGTTTGGCCTCTATCCCGACCCCAAGCTTCAGAAGTTCATCAACGACAAGGGCAAGGCTATGGGCGCTATTTCCCACCGCCCCGAGCTGGCCTACCAGTTCCGCGTCGTCGATTCGCCGGTGATTAACGCCTTTGCCGTGCCGGGGGGCTACGTGTACTTCACCCGCGGCATTATGGCGCACTTCAACAGCGAAGCCCAGTTCGCGGGCGTGCTGGGCCACGAAATCGGCCACGTTACGGCCCGCCACTCGGCCAAGCAGCAAACCAACGCCATCATCGGGCAGGTGGGGCTGATGGGGGCCATGATTGCCTCGCCCCGGCTGGCCCAGTTTGGCGAGCAGGCCACCCAGGGCATGCAGCTGCTGTTTCTGAAGTTCGGCCGCGACGACGAAAGCCAGTCCGATGAGCTGGGGGTGGCGTACTCCTCCAAAATCGGCTACGACGCTTCCCAGATGGCCGACTTCTTCCGGACCCTGGAGCGGGAGCAGGCCAAGAGCGGCACGCCCGCCATACCCGATTTCCTGTCGACGCACCCCAACCCCGCCGACCGCTACAACCGCGTGCACGAGCTGGCCGACCAGTGGAAGCAGCAGAACGGCAACCCCACTACCCTCAAAATCAACCGCGACCAGTATCTGCGCCTCATCGACGGCCTCGTGTACGGGGAGGACCCGCGGCAGGGCTTCGTGGAAAACAACGCCTTCTACCACCCCGAGCTGAAGTTCCGCTTTCCGGTGCCGGCCGGCTGGAAGCACCAGAACACGCCCCAGCAATTCCAGATGGCCGACCCCGCCGGCAAAGCCCTGATGATGCTGGCCCTGGCCCCCGGCGCGTCGCTCGACGAAGCCGCCCAGGCCCTGGCCAAGCAGTTCAGCCTCCAGCCCACCGACCCGCGCCGGGTGAGCGTGAACGGCTTTCCGGCCCTGACTTTCGTGGCCGACCAGGTGCAGCAGGACCCGCAAACCGGCCAGACGGTAGCCGGGGTTCGCACGCTGGTGTATCTGATTCAGGATGGCAAGACCATCTACGCCCTGGTGGGGGCCGCGGCGCCCGCCGATTTCCCGGGCTACCAGCCCACGTTCAGCAGCACCATGGAAGGCTTTGCCCGCCTCACCGACCCCGACAAGCTCAACCGCCAGCCCGAGCACCTCCGCATCAAAACCCTGAAGCTGCGCAGCAGCCTGTCGCAGGCGCTCAAGACCAATGGCGTGCCGGAAAAACGGCTGGAGGAAATGTCGATTCTAAACGGTATGCCGCTGAACGAGCAGGTGAATGCGGGCTCGCTGATAAAAGTGGTGGGCAAGTAATTCCCGGCTATGGTCATGGTCCTGCCAAATCAAGTGCGGCCAGGCTCCGGCCCGGCCGAACGAGCGAAGCGGGTAGGCGGAGCGGCAGGGCTGAATCGGAGGCGTGAAAAACGCGGTTTGCTCGTCTGGCCGGGCGGCAGCTCAGCGGTACTTGCCGGTGCCGGCCGGTAGTTGGCAGGTTTTTTGGCTGGCCCCGGTTAATTCTCGCTTGCAGGGGCGATGCCCGGGCCCGCAACCCTCCCCGCGGGGCCGCCGTTGCAAGCTCATCCTTTCCACTCTACGCGGCCCATGCCGCCGCCCACTCTCATGAATTTCCCTCGTCTTCGCAGCCTGCACACCGGCGCTCTTGCCCTGCTGCTCCTGCCCCTGGCCAGCTCTACTCATCCCACCGAAGGCCCCGGCAAAAAAGCCGTAGCCGCGCCTCCCGTGCAGGGTGCCCAGCCCGACCCACAGATCGTGGCCCAGTTTGGTCTGCTGAACAGTCCCAATCTCCAGCGCTTCATCGATGAGAAAGGGATGCAGATGGGCCGCATATCGGACCGGCCCGCTGATATAAAAGGCTTTACCATCGTCGATTCGCCCGTCATCAACGCCTTTGCCACGCCCGACGGCCACGTGTATTTCACGCGGGGTATTATGGCTCATTTCAACAACGAGGCGCAGTTTTCGGGGGTGCTGGGGCACGAAATCGGCCATATCACGGCCCGCCACGGCCAGAAGCAGCAGACCCGCTCCACCATTGCCAACGGCGCGCTGCTGCTGGGTTCTATTCTCTCGAAGCGGGTGGCCTCCATTGCCCAGCCGGCCTCGCAGGTAGTAGGCCTGGGCCTGCTCAAATACGGCCGCGACGATGAGAACGAGTCGGACCAGCTGGGCGTGAAATACTCCTCCAGGATTGGCTACGACCCGGCCTCGATGGCCGACTTCTTCCTGACGCTGCAGCGCACCGAGCAAAGCAGCGGCGCCGCCACTATTCCCACGTTCCTCTCGTCGCACCCCAACTCGGCCGACCGCTACCAGAACGTGAAAAAGATGGCCGGACAGGCCGAGCAGCAAGCCGGCCGCCAGCTGGCCGTGAACCGCGACCAGTACCTGCGGCTCATCGATGGCCTGCCCTACGGCGACAACCCGCGCGAGGGCTACGTGGAAGGCGGCGTGTTTTACCATCCCGACCTGAAATTCCGCTTCCCCATTCCTGCGGGCTGGAAGTCGCAGAACTCGCCTTCGCAGTTCCAGATGGCGGAGCCCAGCGGCAAAGCCGTCATCATCCTCGTGCCGGCCGGCAGCGGTACGCTCGATGCCGCCGCGGAGGCCCTGGCCAAGCAGCTGAATCTGCAGTCGCCCCAGGCCAGCCGCACCACCATCAACAGCTTCCCCGCCATGGCCATTCAGGGCGACCAGATCGGGCAGGACCAGCAGGGACAGCAGGGCATCACGGCCCGCACGCTCACCTACCTGATTCAGGATGGGCAGTCCATCTACGCCCTGGTGGGCCTGACCGCGCCGGCCGCTTTCGAAACCTATGCTCCCCAGTTTCAGCGGACGGCCCAGGGCTTTGCCCGCCTCACCGAGGCCAGCAAGCTGAACCGTCAGCCCGAGCGTATCCGCATCCGGACGGCCAAAGCGGGCCAGACGCTGGGCTCGGCCCTCGCCGCCAACGGCATTCCCGCCGCCCGCCGCGAAAGCCTGGCCATCCTGAACGGTATGAAGCTTACCGACAAGCTGCCCACCGGCTCGCTGTTTAAAGTAGTGGGTAAGTAGCCTGAACCACGGATTCGTCCGGATTGGTCGGATTTTGTGGACGGCGCTTATTGCTCTCGTCACTAATCCAGGCAGAACGGCACTATACACGTCGGATTTTGTGAACGGCGCTTATTGCTCTCGTCACTAATCCAGGCAGAACGGTACTATACACGTCGGATTTTGTGGACGGCGCTTGTTGCCCCACTCAAACTAGAACGACACGTTTCCTGAATTGGAAGCGTGTCGTTTTAGTTTGGGTGGGGTTGGTTTTTGAGGAATCGTTTGTGTTTCAGGCTGGCTTCGCCGAAGTTGATGAGCAAGCCGACCTCCAGATGGTAGGCTTCCAGGTAGTTGATGATCTGAGCATAATGAGACAGGTTAAGCTCTGTCAGGGCCTTCAGCTCGACCAAGACTGTTTGCTCTACCAAAAAGTCAACCCGCCGCGCGCCTACTTGTACATCCTGGTAGAAAATCGGCATTTCGATTTCCCGCGCGAAAATCAACCCTGCCCGCTCCAATTCTACGGCCAAGCTACGCTGGTAAATAACCTCCTGAAAACCGTTGCCCAACGTTCGGTGAACCATCATGGCGCAGCCAATAATACGGTGCGTTAGCTCATTGAAGCGGGTATCGAGCAGCATAGCAATGGCATAAAAAATGGCTGAGCAGCTAAAGCCGCCCAGCCACAATCTAAACCGGAATTGCGCCCGCGCAATCAATCGTCCACAAAATCCGACCAATCCGAAAAATCCGGACGAATCCGTGGTTCAGAAATTCGACCAATCCGAAAAATCCGGACGAATCCGTGGTTCAGACATTAAACCGGAAGTGCATGATGTCGCCGTCCTGCACCACGTATTCCTTGCCTTCCACGGCCATCTTACCGGCTTCCTTGATCTTGACCTCGGTCTTGTACTCCTGGTAATCGGGCAGCTTGATAACCTCGGCGCGGATGAAGCCTTTCTCGAAGTCGGAGTGAATGACGCCGGCCGCCGCCGGGGCTTTGTCGCCGCGGTGGATGGTCCAGGCGCGTACTTCCTGCACGCCGGCGGTGAAGTAGGTAATCAGGTTCAGCAGCTCGTAGGAGGCGCGGATCAGCTTGTTCAGGCCCGACTCGGTGAGGCCGTACTCGCCCAGGAACATTTCCTTTTCCTCGGGGTCTTCCATGTCGGCAATCTGCTCCTCGATGGCCGCCGATACCAGCACCACCTGGGCACTTTCGGCTTTCACGTGCTCGCGCAGCGCCGTCACGTGGTGGTTGCCGTTGGTCTTAATGCTGGCCTCGTCCACGTTGGCCACGTAAATCACGGGCTTGATGGTGAGCAGCTGCAGGTCGGCCACGGCTTCCAGCTCCGTTTCGTCGGCCACTATGGCGCGGGCATTCTGCCCGGCTTCCAGCGCCGTCTTGAAGCGCTGCAACGCCACTACTTCCTTTTTGGCCGCCGCGTCGCCGGCTTTGGCCGAGCGCTCCGACTTCTGCAGCTTCTTGTCGATGCTTTCCAGGTCCTTGAGCTGCAGCTCGGTGTCAATCACGTCCTTGTCGAACACCGGATCGACGCCGCCGGCCACGTGCACGATGTTCGGATCGTCGAAGCAGCGCACCACGTGAATAATGGCGTCGACCTCGCGGATGTTGGCCAGGAACTTGTTGCCCAGCCCTTCCCCCTTGGAAGCGCCTTTCACCAGGCCGGCAATGTCGACGAACTCGATGATGGTCGGCAGCACCCGCTTGGGATTCACCAGCGCTTCCAGAATCTGGAGTCGCTCGTCGGGCACGGTAATCACGCCCACGTTGGGCTCGATGGTGCAGAACGGATAGTTGGCCGATTCGGCCTTGGCGTTCGAAAGGGCGTTGAACAGCGTGGACTTACCCACGTTCGGCAAACCGACGATTCCGCAGCGGAGACCCATGGTTTCAAGTAAGAAGGAGGAATTAAGAAGTAGGAAGTAAGCCTTGGGAGCTGTTCCAAGGGGCAAATGTACGGCTGATTTCCGGGGAAAGCAGCAGCAACTGCCCGCTTCCCACCGGCGGAGGGGCACGCAAACGGCGCGCCGGGGCTGAAAACCGGGGCGCGCCGTGGGCAGATGGAGGCAGCGTAAGGCTTGTTCTCGCTAGGCCGGGTCCGTTAGTAGTTATCGTCGCTCACGTTGCCGTTCACGGGCGTGGGGTCGTGGTTGTCGCTGTGGTAGGGCTGCTCGTCGTAGGGCTGCCGGGGGCGGTCCAGCTCGGCTACTTCCTCTTCGCTCAGCAGCTCCTCGCGGACGTACTCCACGGCATCCTGCAGGGCATCCACGAACTTGATGAAGTCTTCCTTGTACAGGAATATTTTGTGTTTCTCGTACGTGAACGTGTCGTCGTCGCGCAGCTTGCGCTTGCTTTCCGTGATGGTGAGGTAGTAGTCCTGACCCCGCGTTGCTTTCACGTCGAAAAAGTACGTGCGCTTACCCGCTTTAATGCGTTGGGAGTAAATTTCTTCCTGATCGTGACGGTCTTCCACGGGCCTTCCAAGGGTTGAGTTATTCCAAGATGATTGAATTGCTTCCCAAAGTAAATCGTTCGGACCGGATATAAAAATTTCGGGGTCTTATTTTTTAGTCAAAACCCTGGCTATCTTTGTTAAGCGGCGGTTTGGGCAGCCCAGGAACCGGCATTCCTTCGACCGAACGGCCAAAAGCAGCCCGTTGAATCCAGTCGAGTCGATACCTTAGCCCGCTTGCTTCCGCGGGAGTTGCTGCTAAGCTTTATTCCATTTTTTTAATATTTGCCGTATGGCCCAACCACTTGACCTGGCTGCCGTCCGTTCGTTCGAGAACCTGGAGTTTCTGGCCCGCCAGCTGGTGGAAGGCTTTATCACGGGGCTGCACCAGTCGCCCTACCACGGCTTTTCGGTGGAGTTCTCCGAGCACCGCCTCTACAACCCCGGCGAAAGCACCCGCCACCTCGACTGGAAGGTGTTTGCCCGCACCGATAAGCTCTTCGTGAAGCGCTACGAGGAGGAAACCAACCTGCGCTGCCACCTGCTGCTCGACGTGAGCCCGAGCATGTACTATCCGGCTCCGGGCCACGACAAGCTGCGCTTCGCGGTGCTCTGCGCGGCGGCCCTCACCACGCTGCTGCAAAAGCAGCGCGACGCCGTGGGCCTGGTCACCTTCGCCGACCAGGTGGAGCTGCAGACGCCGGTGCGCTCCACCACCGCCCACCGCCACACGCTGCTGCTCACGCTGCAACAGCTGCTGGAGCGCCCATCCGCGCCACGCGGCGCTACCACCGACGTAGCGGGCGTCATCCACCAGATTGCCCAGCAGATTCCCAAACGCTCGTTGGTGGTGCTGTTTTCGGATATGCTGGGCCGCAGCCCCGAGGAGCAGACCCGCAGCCTGGCCGCGCTCCAGCATCTGCGCCACCAGCACCACGAGGTGCTGCTGTTCCACGTCATGGACCGCGCCACGGAGGCAGATTTCGACTTTGCCGACCGGCCTTACCTGTTCGAGGACGTGGAAACCGGGGAGCAGATCAAGCTGCAGCCGGCGCAGGTGCGCGAGCAGTACCGCGCCGCCATGCGCGACTACGAGCACGAGCTGGCCCTGCGCTGCGGGCAGTTCAAGATTGATTTCGTGCCGGTTGATATCCGTGAGCCCTTCGATAAAGTGCTGTACGCCTACCTCGTGAAGCGCCGCAAAGTCCGATAGCCACCCTTACCCTTACTGTGATTATGGAAACCTTAGCAGCTATTTATCCGCCCCTGAGCTTATGGCACTGCCGCGTTTGCGGGCTGGCGTACGAAGAATCTCCCTGGGGCCTTGATGACCAGACCCCGGACTTTACTTTTTGCGAGTGTTGCGGAGCCGAGTTCGGCTACCACGACTATTCCCCCGCCGGGGCGCGCCGGCACCGGGAACGGTGGCTGAAAGATGGGGCCTCATGGTTTTACCCCAATCTGAAGCCGGCCGACTGGCAGCCCGAACGGCAGCTGGAATATATTCCGGAACGATACCGGTAGTTTGCGGTTTCCTCAATCGATGGATCCTGCTCTTGCCGTTGCCCTGTGTTTTCCGTGCCTGCTGTCCGGCCTGCTCACAGCTTATATTGCCCACATGAACGACCGGTCGCTGTGGCGGTGGCTGCTGTTTGGGTTCTGCGTGCCCTTCGTGGGCATCTTCGTGGCTATGGTCGTCACCTACCTGGATCAGCGGCGGGCGGACCGGTACGCCGGAAAGAAAACGGAGCCGGAGTAAGGCTGCCGCTTCTGGGTCTGGGTGCTGATCGGCTGCGGCTTGCCCTACGCGTCGCTCTTCGTCATCATGCTCGTGGTGCACCGCGACCGGCAGAAGGCCGCGGATCAACCTGAATTGGCCGTTGCGCTGAAAGCGGCCGCGGAAGCCGCTACCTGGTTGGCTCATTGTCCAACGACTGCCACAGGTACTTGCTGGCAATGCTGCGGTAAGGGCGCCAGGCTTCGGCAATTTCCGTCATGCGGCGCAGCAGGGCCCGGCCGGTTTCTTGCAGGCCGTAGTGTCGGCGCATGGCGTTCTGCACGCCCAGGTCGCCTTCGGGAAATACGTCCGGCTGGTCCAGGGCAAACATCTGCAGCATCTGGGCCGTCCAGCGGCCCACGCCCTTAATCCGGGTGAGGTGCCGGGTAAAGGCGTCGGCGTCGAGCTGGCTGAGGTGGGCGTGGTCAAGCTCGTCGCGCTGGGCGAAGCGGGCAATGTCGTGCAGGTAGCCCGCTTTCTGGCGCGAGATGCCCGCCGCGCGCAGATCTTCCTCCGGCAAAGCCAGCAGGGCCGCCGGCTCGGGGTAGCCGTCGGGCAGAAACAGCGCCTGCACCCGCCGCCAGATGGCCGCCGCGGCCTTGGTCGAAATCTGCTGGCTGACGATGGCCCGCAGCAGCGCCAGGTACAGATCTTCGTGGGCCGAGGGCTGCACTACGTGGCCCCGGGCAATGATGGCTGCCAGCACCGGATCAACCTGGCTGAGGTAGTGCCGCGCGACGGAGTAGTTGGGTGGGGATGGAGCAGCCATCGGTCGGGTTTGGCGCAGTGGTGCCACGACTTTTTGGTCGTGGTACCACTATCGTTGCTGAGGCACGAACAATTTTTGGTCGTGGTACCACTATCGTTGCTGAGGCACGAACAATTTGTGGTCGTGGCACCACTATCGTTGCTGAGGCACGAGCAAGGCCGTTGAGGAGGATGCTACGGCCTGTTGCGCCCCGCTGGCCGGTCGGTAGCGGTTTCCCGGGTTGTTCAACGATAGTGGTACCACGACCAAAAAGTCGTGGCACCACTGCGCGCTTAGTCCCGTATGGCCGCCAGCGCGGCTTCGATGCGCCCGATCATGGCGTCATCCACGTCGAGGTGGGTGACGAAGCGGATCATCTGCGGGCCGAAAGCCGAGGCTTTGATGCCCAGACTCTCGAGCCGGGCCAGGAACTGCTCGGAGAGCATTTCGTCGCGGAGGCGGAAAATAACCAGGTTGGTATCGGCGGGCAGCACGAAATCGACGTAGGGCTGGGCCGCCAGCGTGGCGGCCAGCTGCCGGGCGCGGCGGTGGTCGTCGGCCAGGCGCTCCACGTTGTGCTGCAGGGCGTAGAGGCCCGCCGCGGCGAGGTAGCCGGCCTGGCGCATGCCGCCGCCCATCACCTTGCGGATGCGCTTGGTTTTCTGAATAAAAGCTTTGCTGCCCAGCAGTACCGAGCCCACCGGCGCCCCCAGGCCCTTCGACAAGCACACCGAGATGGAGTCGAACAGCCGGCCGTATTCGGTGGATTCCTGCCCCGTGGCCACCAGAGCGTTGAAGATACGGGCCCCGTCGAGGTGCAGCGGAATCTGGTGGCGGCGGGCCACGTCGGCAATAGCCTCGATTTCGGCCAGCTCATAGCAGCTGCCGCCGCCGCGGTTGTGGGTGTTTTCGAGCGAAATAAGGCTGGTGGTGGGGTAATGCACGTTCACGGGCCGGATGGCGGCTTCTACCTGCGCCGCGGTGAGGCGGCCCCGGTCGCCGGCCAGCAGCGCCACGGAGGCCCCCGAGTGAAACGCAATGCCACCCACTTCCCAGAGGTAGATGTGCGAAGTCTGCTCGCAGACAACTTCCGATAGCGGCTCAGTGTGGGCCTTGATGGCAATCTGGTTGGTCATGGTGCCGGAGGGGCAGAACAGGCCGGCTGCGAGCCCGAAACGGGCGGCGGCCTCCTGTTCGAGGGCCCGCACCGTGGGGTCTTCCTCATATACGTCGTCGCCGACCGGGGCGCGGAACATGGCCTCCAACATGGCCGAAGTGGGCCGGGTAACGGTATCGGAGCGCAAATCAATTAGGGGTTCTGACATAGCTGAGGCCACTTAGGGGAGCGGGAAGGTAAGGAAGAAGGCAGCACTATTTTGGGTTTCAAAAATAAGACTTACTTTTGCCCCTCCTTTACAAAAAGACTTAACCGACCCGGATATGAGTATCACCCGACTGAAGCGCAAGCATCGCAAGAACATTGCGCGCGCCAACAACAAGCAGCGCATCATCAAGCAACTGCTCCTCACGCCCGTTCTGAAGAACGTGGACATCGAAGAGCTGAAAGCCAGCTTCAACGGCGGTGCTGCCCCTGCCCAATCGGCCACCAAAGCTGAGAAAGCCGCGGCCCGCACCCAGAAACAGGCTGACACCGACGCCAGCAGCACCAAAGACAACGCGGCGGCTTTCGACGACGCGGAAGCCGTAACCAAGCCCGTGACGGAAGAAGGTCAGGCGGGTGAGCATCCAAAGCCGGAAATTGCCCTTTAACTAGCTTGCCATCCGAGTCGGTTGGCTTCTCATAGAATACAAAAAGCACCTTTTCCCGCGGGAAAAGGTGCTTTTTGTGTTACCGCCAGCGAAGCCATGCGTTCGGCGCATCGAAGAAAGCCGGATGAACAGAAAAGCCCTGGTGGGCGCCTGCGCCACGTCTTTCGGCGGGCAGGAAACCGGTTGCGTTGGCGGGGACGGAGTGCTTCGCCGGCCACTGAGAGGGTTACTTCGGCCCCAGCTCAACCACCTGAAGCTGCTGGACCTTGCCATTGGCCACCTCAAACCGCAGCAGGGTACGCACTTTGTGGAAGCCCTGGCGGCCGGCGGCGCCGGGGTTCAGGTGGAGCAGGTGCAGCCGCGGGTCGGGCATCACCTTCAGAATATGCGAGTGGCCGGTGATGAACAAACCCGGCTGTTCCCGGGCCAGCAGCGGCCGGGCTGCGGGGGCATAGTGGCCGGGGTAGCCGCCAATGTGAGTCATCAGCACCTTCAGGCCCTCGATTTCAAACGCCTGCACCAGGGGCTGGCTCAGGCGCACGTCGCGGCCGTCGATGTTGCCGTACACGCCGCGCAATGGGGCTACGATGGCCAGCTGCCCGGCTACGTCGGCGGTGCCAAAGTCGCCGGCATGCCAGATTTCGTCGCAGCCGCGCAGGTGGTGCAGAATCCGCTCGTCGAGGTAGCCGTGGGTATCGGAAAGCAGGCCGATTTTTTTCATCTGGGGGTAAAGGTAGCGGGGGTGAAGGGCTTACGCCGGCCTCGGATGCGTTAAAATATATAGTTCAGCCCGACCCGGCAACGGAACCGGCTGCATCCCGTATCTTGCCCGTCTTCCGGTGATTTTCGTTTGCCAGTATTTATGCTGTGTTTTGCAAGGTTGCCCGGCGTCATTTCTTTCCATTTGCCCTTCCAGATTACCCTGCGATGAACGTCTTCATCAACGATATACCGCTGATCATCAAAAAGACCAGCGACAAAGTCTACAAGCACCGCTACGACCTCGTGCTGAGTGCCGAAGAGGAGTTTACGTCCAAGGATCTTATTGGCGACGTGCTGGTGCGCGACGTGACGGACGTGTTCGTCGACCGGCTGCTGCGGCTGATGGAGGTGAAAAAGCTCAAAAAGCTGAAGTCGCTGACGATGCTGGCCCGCAAAAAGCCCCGGCTGATTCTGCACCTGAAAGACCAGTTCCGCATTGTGAAAGCCGCCGGCGGGCTGGTGGTGAAAGACGGGCTGATTCTGATGATTTACCGCCTCGGCAAGTGGGATTTGCCGAAGGGCAAACTCAAGCGGGACGAAGACCCCGCCATTGGCTCGCTGCGCGAAGTGGAGGAAGAATGCAACATCAAGATTGAGCTGGGCGACAAGCTGCCGAGCACCTGGCATTCCTACGCCTACAACGGCAATAAAATTCTGAAAAAAACGAATTGGTACATCATGCGCTGCACCGACGATTCGCTTATGAAGCCCCAGGCGGAAGAGTATATCGAGGAAGTGCGCTGGATGAATCCGCAGGAGGCGCTGGCCGTACTCGATGCCTCCTACGCGTCCATTGCCCTGGTCGTGCGGCATTACCTGGGCGAAATAACCGGCAAGGAGTCGGCCAAGGAGCCCGCCAAAGAAAAATAAATTTACCCTTGTTCGTTTCGCCGATGCGCCCGTTCCGCTACTTAACTATTGTATTGGCATTGAGCGGCATGGCCGCCTGTACCGGTACCCAGACCACCGCCGAGAAAAGTGCCCCCGGCCTGGCCGGAGCTACCACCACGCGGCCCAATACGCTGGATATGCCCGCGCTGGTGGGCCGTAACATCGACCAGATCCGCCGGGCTCTGGGGCCACCTTCAGAAACGAAAGAGCAGGCTATCGGCCTTGAGCCGACGGCAGAGCAGATGCGGGCCACCAAAGGGGAGGACTGGATCAATACGTTCGAGAAAAACGGCTCTACTATCGTCGTCACCTTCAATGCCCGCACCCGCAAGGTCCTGGACCTGGTGCTGATCGGGTCGAACGAGGATGAGCTGATGCGTCGGGGCAATCTGAGCCTGACGGCCCCGAACTATCTGGTGTTGCCCGTCACCAATCCCAGGAACGCCGATCAGGTGTCGGGGGTGCGGGTGGTATCGCGCCGCTGATAGCAGATAACCGTCTTTTAGCTACCGCTTGCTCAGTACGGGCAGCCGGCTTCCGGCCTTCGGGGGGAAGTGGGCTGCCCGTTTGGCGTTGTATTCAGGGAATAGTCGCCGGAGCCCATACTCCGGCTTCTTTGATAAAAGCTAAAAGCTCCGATATTGGCCCTGATTATGCAAAAGCCGGCCAAGCCTAGTCGTGGCTTCACTATTCGTGAAGGCGACGACACTCTTTATATCCAGAAACCCGGGACCAATAAAAGCTGGACGCTGACCAAGCATACGCTCAAGGCTAAGGACCTGCCCGCTATGGACATCGACGGCGAACTACTGTTCAGCATTATTCCGGCCCTGATTATCGTGCGGCTGCTGCGCCGGTTTCTGGACCTGCCAAACCACCTGCCCTGGGTGAGCCGGGTGCTGCGCTGGATCTGGGTGCCCGCGATAGTCTTATTTCTGGCCGACCAGATTTTCCGGTTTCCCACCAAGCTGCTTGATGAAGGCTACCGCCTCGGAGTGTATGCGGTGGTGATTCTGGTTCTGGTAGCGCTTCGCCGCTACCGGCCGGCCCGCACGATCTTGCTGGCGATGCTGCCTTACGTGCTCTACACGGTTGTTGACCTGGTGCTTACGGCGGGGGATATAGAGCTGGGGGAGAGCTACGACGATATGGTGAATAACTCGCAGGGCTTTGCCATCCTGTGGTTGGTGGCCTTCGTGCTTGTGGCCCGCAGCCAGAAAAAGGCCCTGGAAAAAGAGCGCCTGGCGCGCGAAGAGGAAGAAAAGGCCCGGCAGCTTATTGCGGCCCAGAATATTGAACTGGAGCGGCAGGTAGCCGAGCGCACCTCCGCGCTGACCCGGCAGGCCCAGGAGCTGCGCGAAACGCTGACCGAGCTCAAAACCACCCAGGCCCAGCTGATTCAGGCCGAGAAGATGGCCAGTCTGGGCGAGCTGACGGCCGGTATTGCCCACGAGATTCAGAATCCGCTCAACTTCGTCAACAACTTCTCCGAGGTGAGCGTGGAGCTGCTGCATGAGCTGCAGGAAGGCCCCCTGCGCCAGCTGCCCGACCCGGAAAAGCAGTACGCCGCCGAGCTGCTGAACGACTTGGTGCTGAACCTGCAGAAAATAACCAGTCACGGCAAGCGGGCCGACAGCATCGTGAAGGGAATGCTGGAGCACAGCCGCGCCAGCACCGGCGAGCGGCAGCCCACCGACCTCAACGCCCTGGCCGACGAATACCTGCGCCTGAGCTACCACGGCCTGCGGGCCAAAAACAAAAGCTTCAACGCCCTGCTCACCACTGATTTCGATCCGCAGCTCCCCCTGGTCGAAGTCGTGTCGCAGGAAGTGGGGCGGGTGCTGCTGAATATGTTTACCAATGCGTTCTACGCCGTGCAGCAGCGCCAGCTCCAGGGCGAGGCCGGCTACGCCCCCGAAGTGCGCGTGACCACCCGCCACCGGGCCGACGAAATTGAAATCCGGGTGCGCGACAATGGCACGGGGATGCCCGAAAGCGTGCAGGCGAAGGTATTTCAGCCCTTTTTTACCACCAAGCCCACCGGCGAGGGCACCGGCCTGGGCCTCTCGCTCAGCCACGACATTATCGTGAAAGGCCACGGCGGCACGCTGCAGGTCGACAGCCAGCCGGGGCAGTTTACCGAGTTTATTATTACGCTTCCCGTCTGATGCTACCATGCCTCGCTCACTGCTACGCTCGCTGAAACCACTGCTGCTGCTGGTAGTGATGCTGACTCTGCTGAGCGGCTCGCCGAACGCGCGACCAGGCATCCGCTACCGGGAGGCCGCCGCCGGTTCGCTACGGCGGGTGCTGGCCGGACCGCGGGCGGACGTAAACCGCCGGCGTATTTTACCGCACCTGAGCGATTCGGGGGGGTACGCACAGATCGGTGGTATGCTCACGGTGCTCAGTCGGGAAGGTCCGGGTAGCGAGTTTATCGTTAGCTTACCCGGCTGAAAAAAACGGTTTTCCTATTGTTTATAGTAGCTTTACCGGGATGAAAATACTGGTTGTCGACGACGAAAAAGACGTGCGGACGTTGTTTGAGCAGCGGTTTCGCCGCGAAATTCGGAGCGGAGAGCTGGAGTTTTTCTTTGCCTATTCGGGGGAGGAAGCGCTGGCTTACCTGCACGATCATTTCTCGGAAGTGGTGCTGATTTTGTCCGATATCAACATGCCGGGCATGAGCGGGCTGGAGCTGCTGCGCCACATCCGCCAGGACTATGAGGTCGATCCGCCCCCGCCGCCCGCGGTGATGATGATAACGGCTTACGGTGACCAGGAAAGCTACGACGAAGCCATTCGGCTGGGGGCCAGTGATTTGCTGACCAAGCCGGTGGATTTCGCGGCGCTCAAAGAAAAGCTTCATTCGCTGAACAAGGCATGAAAACAAAAATACTGGTGGTCGACGATGAGGCCGATCTGGAGCTGCTCATCAAGCAGAAGTTCCGCCGTAAAATCCGGGAGGGCGAATACGAGTTCGTATTTGCCAGCAATGGCCAGGAAGCCCTGAACCGCGTGGCCGAGCACCTCGATACCGCCATCATTCTCTCCGATATCAACATGCCGGTGATGGATGGGCTTACGCTGCTCACCAAGCTGCACGAGGCCAACCCAACCATCAAAACCGTGATGGTATCGGCCTACGGCGACATGGCTAACATCCGCACGGCCATGAACCGCGGGGCTTTCGACTTCGTGTGCAAGCCCATCGATTTTGCCGATCTGGAAGTGACGATGGAGAAAACTATCCTGCAGGTGCAGCAGCTGCGCGATACGCTGCGGGCTATTCAGGAGAACAACATCCTGAAGATGTACGTCGACGAGACGGTTATCAACTTCATGGCCCGGCCCGGCTTCGAAAATACGCTGCTGGCCAGCGAAACGGTGGAAGCTACCGTGGCTTTCATCGATATCTGCGGCTTCACGTCGCTGTCGGAAAAGCTGCCGGCGGCCACCGTGGTGCAGATGCTCAACGCCTACTTCGACCAGATCGTGAAGCACATCATTGCCCAGGGCGGCCACGTCGATAAGTTCATGGGCGACGCCGTAATGGCCGTGTTCCGGGGCGAGTACCACCTCGACCGCGCCATCGACGCGGCCCTGGCCATCCGCACCACGCTGCAGGCCAACCACGACTCGCTGCTGGGGCAGGAGTACAGCCCCAAGATTTCCGTGGGCATCAACACCGGCGAAATGGTGTCGGGCAACATCGGCTCGGCCTCGCTCCGCCGCCTCGACTACACCGTTATCGGCGACGTGGTCAACGTAAGCCAGCGCCTGCAGTCGACGGCCCGGCCGGGCCAGATCGTTATCAGCGAAGCGGCGTACCAGAAAGTGAAGGAGTCGTTTCACTGTGAGCCCATCGGCGAAATGACCCTGAAAAACAAGGCTGCGCCGATGATGACCTACGAAGTGGTGGCGTAGTGTTCCGGCAGTCGCCTGTCATCCTTTATCTGGCGTCCGCAGAGCGAAGGACCTTCCTCGGATAACCTGCAGCTCTACTTTCAATGCTTGAAGCCCTTTGCCGCGCCAACGGGAAAGGGCTTTGCTCATTCAGAGCGGAGTTGCAGAGAGTCAGAGGCGGGTCCTTCGCAAGCTCAGGACGACAGCCGGATTTCAGGTTTACCCCAACTCCACGTAGGGCGGGAGCGGAAACGGCACGAAGTCGTCGACATTGCCCCCGAAGCGGTGAATTTCGCGGATGATGGTGCTGCTGATGGCCGCCAGGGCCGGGGAAGTAATCAGAAACACGGTTTCCAGCGCGGGGTTTACGTGGCGGTTGGCCTGGGCAATGGTGTTTTCGTACTCGAAGTCGGTGGTGTTGCGCAGGCCCCGGAGCAGGTACCGGGCGCCGGCCTGCCGGGCGAAATCGGCAGTCAGGCCCTTGTAAGCCTGCACCGACACCCGCGGCTCGTCGCGAAAAACCTCCTCAATCATGGCTACCATCTGTTCCACGGGCAGGTAGCGGCTTTTGCTGCTGTTGTTGCCGATGGCAATGATGATTTCATCGAACAGCCCCACGCCGCGCCGCACCACGTCGAGGTGGCCGTTGGTGAACGGGTCGAAGGAGCCGGGAAACAGCGCAATCCTCCTGGAATTCTGAATGCTGAATTCTGAATTATGAATTGGGGTCATGCGGGCCGTGCTTACTGGTGAGCAGGATGCTGTTGAGGATTTTGAGCAGTGCGAGGCATTCGGCGGGCAGGGAGTGGAAGGCTGAGTCGTTCAGGTAGTTGTTGTCGTGCAGCAGGCGGAGCCAGTAAGAAGTTTCGCGGGCTTCCCTGGCCGAAATGGCCAGCTTATGCTCAAAGTCGGCCTTGGATACGCCGGCCAAAGCCTCCTCCACGTTGGCCCCGATAGAGGTGCCGCTACGGAGCAGCTGCTTCGACAAAACGTATTCCCGCTGTTCTGTCGGCAGATACTTAGATGCCTTCCCAATGCGCGAAGCAAAAGCAAACGACTTATCCCGAACCGCATTAGGCTTCATGGTTTTTGAATTCTGACTTCTGAATTCGTTTTCAATGGCCTGAATGGTTTAAACAGGAACCAGCAGCAATTCATAATTCAGAATTCAAAATTCAGAATTATTCACACAGGTGCAGCGCGTAGAGCTCGAAGTAGCGGTACTCGAATACGTCGTTGAGGCGGTAGCTGTAGGCCAGGTCGAAGGGGCGGTTGCCGAAGCGGACGTGGCGGATGTACTTGCGCAGAATGGTGAACAGCTCGGAGTCGTGGGTTAAGTCGCCCCATACCACAACCGGGTCCTGGTCGGGGTTGAGCTGCAGCTCCTGCATCACCAGGATGGTGTAGTAGATCAGGTCTTCGGCCGAGGTGAAGGCAAACACGTTGCAGAACTCCACCCGCTTGTCGCGGACGGCCACGATGGTCAGCTCCTGGTGGGCAACACTCAGGTAAAGCCGCCGCGGCCCCGACTGCTCGCTTTGGTGAATCACGCCTTCGAGCAGGGCACTGGTCTGGTGCACCAGCTTGCCGGTGGGGTAGGTGGACTGAAACCAGTCGGCCAGGGTTTTTTCGGCCGCGAAGATGCTCACCGTTTCCAGGGTGGAATGACGGTAATGCCGCACGGTTTCATGGTCAGCGTCCACCTGATGATGCAGGCGCAGGAAGGCGGCTTCGTCGCCTTGCCGGAAGAGGGGGGCCGGCAGGAGGGTGAAAAAGCGGTTTTGTACGGCCAGCCGCACGCTGTTCCACCCGGTCTGGCCCACCAGGTCGTGCTGGGCCGCCAGCGCCCGGAACTGCCCGGCCAGGGAGGCTGCGGGGGCAATAGCGTAATCGTCGAGGGCCACAAACTTGTTGCGCCGCACATCGGCTACGCCCACGCGCAGACCCGCTGGTCCGGCCGTGAGGTAAAGGTTGTAGGCCGCCAGATCATCCCCCGTCAGCGTTTCGTCGCGCAGGGAGTACTGGGCAACGGGGGTGGCGGCGGAAACGACGGAAGCGGAAGCAGTAATGGACACGGCAGGCAGGGCAATAGGCACGGTAGGGCCGCTAAAGGTACGAAAGGGAATGGCCTCGCCGCAGGCGGCAACCGGTTCTTACCGGAAGAGATTATAGGGGATATACACGTCGTCGGGGCTGATGATGTGGCGCAGCACCGGGTGCACCTGCGCAATGGGCAGGGCCGCCAGCTGCCGGGGCGTGCAGTAGGCCAGGGTGGTAAGCAGCTGCGCCCCGGCCGCGTGCTCGGGGTCGGAGCCGAGCCGCGGCCGGGCCGTCGGGTCGGTGGGCTTCACCTCAAAAAACAGCTCCAGCGCCTGCAGGGTCTCATTCCCGAATTCATGCAGATGCAGGAAGCGGCCTACCGAAACCCTCAGGTTGGTTTCTTCCTGGTATTCGCGGCGCAGGCAGTCCTGAATGGTTTCGCCAAACTGCCAGCCCCCGCCCGGCGGCGACCAGAACAGCGCTTCGTCGGGCAGCATGCCGCGGTGGGCCGTGAGCAGCACCGCGCCGTCCTGCACCAGCAAGCCACAAACCCGCACCCGCACCTGGCCCTGGTAGGCGGCCAGAAGAGAATTGGTCGCGTTGAAATCGGAAGAGGAATCAGGCATAACGGAAGCCGTGCTAAAATATAAGAAAGCTTCCGGGCGCTAGTGAGCCCGGAACCGGTCGGCGCCGCCGCCGCGTCAGGCGGCCGAGGCGACGGGCAAGATACACCACCAGCAGGATTGTCAGCCCGGCCATCACCAGCGGCAGTAGCAGCCCCAGCACCGACCCTACCACGGCCAGCAGGTTTTCCACCGTGGCCAGCACCGGATTGCCCAGGCCGCCGGTAGTAGCCGTGGAGCCCGCCCGCAGCAGGGCCGTCCCCGACTGTACCAGGCCCGCCGTGCCGCCGCCCACCAGCACCCCCAGCCCCCAGCGCACCACCGGGTCTATTTCGGGCAGGGCCGAGGTCATCAGCAGCGTGCCGGCAATAAACGACGCGGGCGTGGTAATCGTATCCAGCAGGTTATCGACTACCGGCACGTAATAAGCCAGCATTTCGGCTGCCGTGGCCGTGGCCAGCACGCCCAGCGCGGGCCAGGTGCCCAGCCACGCAAAGCCCGGCGACGGGGCCAAAAACCCGGTGCGGTAGGCTAAGCTGGCGGCCAGCAGGGGGACGAACACCCGAAAGCCGCTGCACGCGGCCAGCGCCAGGCCCAGGCCTGCGGCGACGAAGTACTCCATTGTGGTCATAGTCGGGCAGAAAAAAACGCGTCCGGCGGGGAAGATACGCAATGCCCGGCAGTAGGGTCGCCGCCGGCCGAGTGCGTACCTTTGGGCCAATGACCAGTACGCCCATCCCCGCCCCAATTGCCGAATCCCTGGAAGTCCGCATCCGCCGCAAGCTCGTCCGCCAGCACTTCATGCACCACATCGGGGCTGAGTTCACCCGCATCGAGTCCGGCCGCGTGGAAGCCGAGCTGACGCTGGAGCAAAAGCACCAGCAGAACCTGGGATTTGCCCACGGCGGCCTGGTGGCTACCATGGCCGACCTGGTGGCCGGCTTTGCCGCCGTTACGCTGGTGCCCGAAGGAACGGGGGTGGTAACGGTAGAGCTGAAAACCTCCTACCTGCACCCGGGCATCGGCCAGAAGCTGCGGGCCGTGGGCTGGGTGCTGAAGGCCGGCCGCCGCCTGTTCTTCTGCGAGTCCGAAGTGTGGTGCGACGATAAGCTGATTGCCAAGGCCTCGGCCACGATGGCCGTGGTTGTCAATGAACAATTAACAATGAGCAATGAGCAATGAGCAATGAGCCGTTCGACGCGGAGCAGAATGCGGTGCTGACGAAGTCGTACAAATTCGCGGTGCGGATGCTGAAGCTTTATGAGCACCTGCGCCTGACCCGCCACGAATACATAGTTTCCAGGCAGGCGGTGCGGAGCGGTACGTCGATTGGGGCGAACGTGGAAGAAGCAGTTGGCGCTATATCCAAGGCCGAGTTTTCAGCTAAGCTTTCCATTGCTTACAAAGAAGCCCGCGAAACCAGCTATTGGCTCCGCCTGCTGCACGACGGCGAATACCTCGAAACCAAGCTTTTCGAGTCGCTCCACACCGACTGTCAGGAGCTGTGCAAAATTCTCTTCACCATTCTCCGCTCCACTGGCCGCGCTTGATAGTAATTATCAATTATCAATGAGCAATGAACAATGTCGTTCAACAGCTCATTGATAATTGCTCATTGGTAATTGCTCATTGATAACTGTTCATTAATAATTACTCATTGGTAACTGTTCATTAATAATTGCTCATTGATAATTGCTCATTGGTAATTGCTCATTGGTAATTGCTCATTGGTAATTGCTCATTGGTAATTGCTCATTGGTAATTGCTCATTGATAACGGCTCATTGATAACTGTTCATTGGTAATTGCTAATTGGTAATTGCTCATTGATAATTGCTCATTGATAACTGTTCATTGGTAATTGCTCATTGATAACTGTTCATTGATAATTGCTCATTGGTAATTGCTCATTGCTCATTGATAATTGATAATTGATCATGACGCCCTCCGTTCGCGACTATTTTCCCTACGACCCCACCCAGGACCAGGCCACGCTGTTTTACAAGCTGGATGAGTTTCTGAAGGATGACCTGCCGGGGCGCAAGGTGTTCGTGCTGCGCGGCTACGCCGGTACGGGCAAGACCACCGTGGTGAGTGCCCTGGTGCAGTGGCTGCACCAGATGCAGCGCAAATACACCCTGATGGCCCCTACGGGCCGCGCCGCCAAGGTGATGAGCGTGTATTCGGGCGTGGCGGCCAGCACCATTCACAAGAAAATCTACCGCCAGACCTCCGGCACGCCGGCCGCGGGGCTGTCCTTCCAGCGCCAGCCCAACCGCACAGCCGACATGCTCTACATCGTGGACGAGGCGTCCATGATTTCGGACGAAAAAGCCTTCGGCGAAAATGGCCTGCTCGACGATCTGATGGGCTACGTATTCGAGAAGCCCACCAACCGCCTGCTGCTCATCGGCGACACCGCCCAGCTGCCGCCCGTGGGTCAGCTGCTGAGCCCGGCCCTGGACCCCGAGCTGCTGATGCACCGGTTCCGGGCCAAAGTAAGCGGCGTGGAGCTGCGCCAGGTGATGCGCCAGGCCGAGGAATCCGGCATTCTGATGAACGCCACGGCTTTGCGCGAAGAGCTGCGGCAGGAAGCGCCCCACATCCAGTTCTTCACCAAAGGCTACCCCGACATCTTCCGGGTGGGCGGCGACAAGCTGGAGGACGGCTTGCGCTGGGCCTACAAGAACTTCGGCCACGAAAACACGACCATCATCTGCCGGTCCAACAAGAGCGCCAACCTCTACAACCAGATGATCCGGCGCACCTTGTTCGACGCGGAGGAGGAAATCGAGGCCGGCGACTACCTGATGGTGGTGCGCAACAACTATTTCTGGCTGCCCAAGGACTCGGAAATGGGCTTCCTGGCCAATGGCGACTTCGTGCAGGTGACCAAGATCGTGCGGCGGCAGGAGGAATTTGGTTTCCGCTTCGCCGATGCCCGCGTGCGCTTCGTGGACTACCCCGACGAGGAGGAGCAGGAAGTGAAGCTGCTGCTCGACACGCTGCACACCGAAAGCCCGGCCCTGCCCGCCGACCGCAGCAACGAGCTCTACCAGACCATTGCCGCCGACTACGCCCACCTCACCACCAAGAAGGACAAAAGCGCGGCCCTGCGCAAAGACCCCTACCTGAACGCGCTGCAGGTGAAGTTTGCCTACGCCCTCACCTGCCACAAGGCCCAGGGCGGGCAGTGGCAGGCCGTATTCGTCGACCACGGCTTTCTGAAGGACGAGATGGTAAACGCCGAGTTTGCCCGCTGGCTCTACACCGCCGTCACGCGGGCGGCGGAGCGGCTGTTCCTGCTCAACTTCAACCAGAAGCTGGTCGGCGACGCACCGGTGGAGAAAGAATATTGAGCGCTGCGGATATTACCGGGATTGGGTATTGCCCGGCGTAGGGTCCTTGCGTAGCTTGCGCCCCAAACCATTTACCTCCTTCTCACTTTCCTTTTATGAAAAGCTTATTCCTAACCGCCCTGTGCGCGCTGCTGGCTTTGACCAGTGCCTCCGCCCAGACCCGCGAAATCTACACCAACCCTAAATTCAGTACGCTGGCCCAAAGCCACAAAACGCTGGCCGTGCTGCCGTTCGTTGTGACGCTCGAGCTGCGGCCCAATGAAGTAGCCAAGCGCGGCGGGGCCGAAGGCGTAGCCAAGCTCGAACAGCGCGAAGGCCTGGACGTGCAGAACGCCCTGCAGTCGTACTTCCTCAAGCGCAAAGAGGAGAAGGATATGACCATTGACGTGCAGGACCTGAGCCGTACCAACGCCCTGCTGGCGCAGAACGGCGTAACGGCCGCCAACATGGCCACTTTCACGCCCGAGCAGCTGGCCAAGTTCCTGGGCGTCGATGCCGTGATTACCGGCACCTTTAGCAGCACCCAGCCCATGTCGGGCGGCGCGGCCATTGCCATGACGCTGCTGATCGGCGCCAGCGGCCCCACCAACACGGGCAAGCTGATGATCAACATCAACGACGGCGCCACGGGCGAGCTGCTCTGGAAGTACGACAAGTCCCTGTCGCGGGGCCTGGGCAGCGACACGAACACCATCGTGACGACCATCATGCGCAAGGCGTCCCGGCAGTTCCCGTATTCGAAGGAATACAAAGGCTAAGCGGGCCGGGAATACAACTAGCCGGGCTGCGGTTGAGCGGGCGGATGTCGGCTGAACTTCGTTCCCCGCCCGCCGGTTAATAAGGGTCAGGGGCCAACTGCCCGAGCCGGCAAGCTGGCAGGATAGTTGGCTGGCCGGCTAAAACCGGTAATTTTTTTTCCTTCACCCACTAACGCATCAACCTCATGAAAAAAGCACTCGTTCTGGCATTGTCGCTCTCGCTGGCCGGTTTCGCTACCCAGGCGCAGTCGATGGCGGTGAAGCCCGCCAACGCCCAGGAGAAAGTGGCGGGTCCCCAGATTCAGTTTGAGGAAATGAAGTTCGACTTCGGCGCGGCCCGGCAGGGCGACGTCGTCGACCACACGTTCAAGTTTAAGAACGTGGGCACCCAGCCCCTCATCATCTCCAACATTGGCGTCAGCTGCGGCTGCACCACCCCCGACTGGACCAAAGACCCCGTGATGCCCGGCAAGTCCGGCACTATCTCGGCTAAGTTCAACACGGCCGGAAAAATGGGCATCCAGAACAAGGTGCTGACCATTGAGTCGAACTCCGTAGCCGGCAACGTCATGGTGTCGCTCGTGGGCGAGGTGAAAGATGCCAGCGCCGCTTCGGCTACCCCGGGTATGACGGTAGACTCGAAAACCGAAACGCCGATGGCCGCCGACGGCAAGCAGAAAATGAAAATGGGTGAAGGCAAAATCAAAGCCAAGAAGAAGTCGTAAGGCTGCTTCCCCCACCACTAAAAAAGGCGACCCGTACTATACGGGTCGCCTTTTTTAGTGGTAAAACAGGGAACTGGTCAGGCAGATGCTCTGTCGGCGCGGATAGGCCCGGCCAGAACCGCACCCTCACCAGTTCACCTTATACCTGCCGGGCCGCCAGCAGCAGGCTGATCCAGCCGGCAATCAGCAGCAGGCCGCCGATAGGGGCCACCGCGCCCATTTTGGTGATGCCCGTGAAGCAGAGCGTGTAGAGCGAGCCACTGAAGATGAGGGTGCCGCCCAGCCACAGCCAGGCCGTAGTGTGCAGCGTGCGCATCTCGGGCCGGAAAGCGAGCAGCACCCCGATGCCAAGCAAAGCCAGGGTGTGGTAAAACTGGTAGCGCACGGCAGTTTCAAACGTGTCGAAGCGGCCGGAGGCTTCCAGCATGGCGCGCAACCCGTGGGCCCCGAAGGCCCCGATAGCCACGCCCAGGGCGCCCAGCAGGGCGGCAATCTGAAGTATTAAACGAGCGGTCATGCGGGGAATGTTGAGGGTTGAATTTTGAATGCTGAATGCTAAGTATGAGAAGGAGGGCTGTCGGAATGAAGCTGTTTAGGAAGTCAGGTTCGGGTCATGCTGAGCGCAGCCGAAGCATCTCGCTCGTATCGTTGAACGACTCAGACGACACGAGCGAGATGCTTCGGCTGCGCTCAGCATGACGTCTGGAGTGTTCCGAACGACTTGCTAAACAGCTTCAATGATAGAATGTCAGAGGCCTGCGGTTGGATTCACCCTCCCGCAGCCACGATTCACCATCTACGAGTACTGCCGGGCGCCAAAAATAGCGCTGCCTACCCGGATCAGGGTGCTGCCTTCTTCGATAGCCAGCAGATAGTCGGCACTCATGCCCATCGAAATTTCCCGGAACTCCGGCTGGTGGGCGAAATACTCTGCTTTCAGCTGATCAAAGTAGCCGCGCAGCTCCCGGAATTCCTGGCGCAGCTGCGCCTCGCGGTCGGTATTGGTGGCCACGCCCATCACGCCCGTGAGCTGCACGTGGCGCAGGGCCTGGTAGGCCTCCGACTGCAGTATTTCGTGGGCTTCGGCCAGGCTCAGCCCCGATTTGGTTTCCTCGTCGGCAATGTGAAACTGCAGCAGCCCGCGCACCACGCGGCCGTGTTTGGCCGCCTGCTTATCAATTTCCTGCAGCAGCTTCAGGCTGTCGATGCTTTGGATGGTGTGCACGAAGGGCGCCAGGTACTTGACCTTGTTGGTCTGCAGGCGGCCGATGAGGTGCCACTCGATATCGGCCGGCAGCTCGGGCTGCTTGGCCACTATTTCCTGCACTTTGTTTTCGCCAAACAGTCGGGCTCCGGCATCGTACGCTTCCTGCAGCCGCGCCACGGAGTGAGTTTTGGTGACGGTAACCAGGCGGCAGCTGGTCCCCGCCAATTGGGTCTGAAAGAAACGGAGGTTATCGGCAATCATATGCAATTATCAATGAGCAATGAGCAATTATCAATGAGCAATTATCAAGGAACAGGAGTCGTTGAATGACATTGTTCATTGCTCATTGATAATTGAAATTCAGTCTTCCAGCGCGTTGGTCAGAAACGTATTTTTCAGCCCCAGCCACAGCAGCCACAGTCCTACGGCCCACAACAGATAAATGCGGTAATAGTCTTTGGTGTTGCGGAAGCGGGTCTGCTTGATTTCAGACTTTTCGTACTGGTCGATGCGCCGCAGCACGCGGCGGAGGGTCGGGTTATCGGTGGCGCGGAAAAACTGGCCTTCGCCGGCCTGGGCCAGCTCGCGCATGGTGGTTTCGTCGAGGCGGGTTTCTACGTAGCGCGGCTGGCCCCGGGCGTCGGTACCGTAGGGGACGTAGCCATCCTGGCCCAGGCCGATGGTGTAGATCTTCAGGCCGTAGGCGTGGGCCAGCCGGCCCGCCGTGATGGGGTCGAGGCTGCCGGCCGTGTTCTCGCCGTCAGAAATCAGAATGCAGACTTTGGTGCGGCTCGGGGATTCCCGCAGCCGGTTGGTCGCCACGCCCAGCGCCGTGCCGATGGCCGTGCCATCGTTGGCAATCATGCCCAGCTTCAGGCTGGCAATATTCTCCCGTAGCAGGTCGTAGTCGGTGGTGAGCGGGGCCAGGGAGTAGGCGTCGCCGGCAAAGACCACCAGCCCGATCCGGTCGCCCGCGCGGCCATCGATAAACTCGCGGGCCACGCGCTTGGCGGCTTCGAGGCGGTTGGGCCGCAGATCCTGCAGCTCCATCGAACCCGATACGTCGAGCAGCAGCAGGATGTCGATGCCCGCGCCCGACTGCACCACCCGCTCATCGGTGCGCTGGGGCCGGGCCAGGGCCACGATGCCAAACGCCAGGCTCAGGCCCAGCACGAGGTCGGGGACAAACCGCAGCAGGGCAGTCCAGTCGCGGCGAACCTGCCCGGTCACGAAGGCCACGCCCATGCGGGCGCGGTGGCGGTGGGCCAGGGCCCACCGGCCCACGAACAGCAGCGGAATCAGCGGAATAAGCAGCAGCAGGCGGGGCTGCTCCCAGGTGTAGCTGGTCAGCGTAGCGTAGCGCAGCCCATCCAGTAGCGGGGCCAGCAGACGTTGCCAAAGCTGATTCATGCGCGATAAACTGAGGAGATAGGGTAACAGCTGGTTGTCGGAGCGGCCCGCCGGTTAGTCCGTCGGCCTGGTGGTAAACAAATCGTAGCGCCGTTCGGCAAAGTTACGCAGCAACACGAAGGCCAGGTCGGTTTCGGCTTCCTCATCCGTGAGCTGATTGCCGTAGATAACCTTGTCGGCGATGCGCAGCGCCATGTTTACATCGGCATCGTTCTGGTAGTGCGCCACTACTTCCCTGGTCGTCAGGCTGTTGATGGTGTTGTTTTCGAGGCCCGACAGGTAGTTTTTCCAGAGGGTAATGGCCCGCTCCATGTTGGTCAGCGACCGGGACAAGGTAAACCGTTCTACGTGGCGGGCATATTGGGCCAGGAAGTACGCGTGGTTTTTGCGCAGCTTATAGCGGTGGTAGCGGCGGCGCAGGCGCTGGCCAAAGCCCAGCACCAGGCCCAGGCCCAACAAACCCAGCAGCGCCAGGCCCGCCAGCCAGTAGGGATAGTTGAACCGGGGCGCGATGGGGACCAGTCTGGTGTTTTGCCGCAACACCGGGGGCTCGTTCCCAACGGACAAAGGAGCCGTGCGGGCCAGCCGGACCGACGCGGCGGGTACCGGCAGCAGCAGGGTGTCGCGGCCCTGCAGTACGGTGACGAACAGGCGCAGCCGCTGCACCGAATCGAGAGCAAAGGTGCGCAGATGATACACGGTGCGGTCCAGACTGCGGCCCTGGCGAGTGCGGGTCGGCACGTAGGTTTTGCCCACAAACTCGAAGGGGGCGAAGTCGGCGGTGGAGTCCGGAAAGATTACTTCCTGGGCGGGCGCATGCCGGTAAGACAGCTCGTAGTCGATAATGCTGCCAACGGCGACAGTTGCCTGGCGGAACCGGCCGCTGAGCTGGTCGGGGGGCAGCTGCGCCCAAACGGCACTCAGGGGTAGCAGCAGCAGCAGAGCTGCTATCCACGGGCCAGGTCGCCGATGCGGTGCTTGCTTGTGCATACTACGCTCGTCCGCCCCGCTGATTACGCTGCCGGAACAGCTTCACGAGCTGGGGTACGAAGTCCGCATTGGTGGCAATGGACAGGTACTCGGTGCGGTGCCGCCGGCAGATCTGGCCGATCTGGTCCCGGTTCTGCTCGTAGGTAGCGCGGTAGCGGGCCCGGAAAGTCTCCGACGAGGTATTGGTCCACACGGTGCGGCCGGTTTCCTGGTCCAGCAGGGGAATGATGCCCAGGGGGGGGAATTCCCGTTCGCGCGGGTCCAGCAGCTGAATCACCACCAGGTCGTGCTTGCGGGCCAGCATCGTCAGCTCCCGCTCGTAGCTGGTATCGATAAAGTCGGACAGGAGCAGAATAATGCTGCGCCGCTTCAGCAGCCCCAGGGCCTGCTTGATGCCCGCGCCCACGGCCGTATGGCGGGATTTGGGTTCCAGCTCGAACAGCCGCTTGATAAGAGTATACGCGTGGCGGATGCCTTTGCCGGGGGCCAGGTACATTTCCTGCTGATCCGAAAAAGCCAGCAGGCCGAGCTGGGCGTCCTGCCGGGCGGCCGCCAGGGCCAGAATGCCGCAGATTTCGCGGCCCACGTCGAGCTTGCGGTGGCCGGCGGCGCCCACCTGCTGGGAGGCACTCACGTCGAGCAGCAGCAGCACCGACTGCTCCCGCTCTTCCTTATAGGTTTTCACGAACGTGCCATGGCCCTTGCTGGATACGGCCCAGTCGATGGCGCGCACCTCGTCGCCGTACTGGTAGAGGCGTACATCGTCGAATTCCAGCCCTGTCCCTTTGAACACGGAGTTGAAGTCTCCCTGGAGCTGGGCATCCGCCGCCTTCAGAATACGTATTTCCATCTGCCGCAACTTGCGGACAATTTGTTGGAAAGGGGTGGCGGTAGGCGAATTCATTTCGGCTAAACTACGGCTTCCTCCTAACTTTGCTGCGTGAAAAAGCGTCCTGCCCGTCTGTTGCCTCCTTTGCTGCTGCTGCTAACCCTGTTGCTGGCGCAGTGCCAGCGCCCGGAAGAAGCCCAGCCGCCCCAGCCGCTGCTGCCCAAAGAAAAGCTGGCCGGCCTGCTGGCGGAAATGCACCTGACCGAGTCCAGAGTAGAGGCCACCGCCCTGCCGCCCGACTCCGCCCGGGCCCTGTACATCCAGCTGCACAAAAATATTCTGTGGCGGCACGACGTCACCGATTCCCTGTTCGTGCGTAGCTACCGCTATTACTCCATCCATGATAAGGACCTGGATGAGATTTACGCCGCCGTCATCGATAGCCTGGCCATCCGGCAGCAGCGCCTCAGCAACCCGCCGGGGGCCCCGAAGAAGGAGGAGCTGCCCAACTGGGAAAAATAGCCCTTACGCCAGCCGACTGCCGTTGGGCACCGGGGTAGCCAGGGTGGCCAGCACAATATCCCCGTTGGCATCTGCCGCCCCGGTCACCAGAACTTCGGAGCGGAAAGGCCCGATCTGCTTGGGCGGGAAATTGACGACGCACAGCACCTGCCGGCCCACCAGCGTCGTGGGCGTGTAATGATGGGTAATCTGCGCACTGGAGCGCCGGGTGCCCAGCTCCGGCCCGAAATCAATCAGCAGCCGGTAAGCCGGCTTGCGGGCCTGGGGGAAGTCGTGCGCTTCGAGGATGGTGCCCACGCGCAGATCGACCCGCTCAAAATCAGCCCAGGTGAGGGGAGGAGAGTTTTCCATGGCTGCAAAATAGGCCGCCGTGGCTTAAGGCACCGCGGCAAACTGGTTGAGCAACGCCAGGCGCTGCTGCACCTGAGCTTCCCAGAACTTCTGCCTGGCCTCGTTCAACCCGTGGTTGGTTTCGCCATCGTAGCGCGATTCTTCCCGCTTCCAGGCCGCAAACGAGGCATTGGACAGGTTCTGGAAGGCGGGCTGCAGGTGCTCACAGTCGAGCTTAACCACTTTCAGCTTCTGCCGCAGCAGGCGGGCGTGCAGCTCCGTGATGTCGAAATGGAGCTGCTCGTGGCGTAGCAGGTTAGGCGAGGCGTGCCTGGCGTCGCGCACCCACGACTCGGTAGGCATAAACACCGCCTTCACCCGGGCCGAGAACACGTAATCCTGGCAGCCTACCTGCACATCGATGGTGGCGGAGGTGAGGGCCGCCAGCTGTTCGGCCGGGGCGGGGCGGGTTTTGAAGTCGGCCCAGGTCAGGGGCCGGTTGGCCGACCAGGGAATCGTTTCCACCGGAGGCGGGGCGGGTGTTTGTGAAACCGCCGGGCCGAAGCCGAAGCCCGACAGCAGGGCCAGAAAAGGCAGCAGGAAGGAGAACAGGAGCATGAAGGCGAAATCAGCGCAGCGGACTGCCAATGGAGGATCTGAAGCCACAAAGGTAACCGCGGGTGGCTTGGTTCCCGAATGGCCTCAGACTCCGCTCAGAAAGCAATGGATTTAATGGCTGGCTACCGCCACCGGCTGCGGAGCCGGTACGGCGCTGTGCTGACGGAAGCGCCAGACCAGGACGCCCGCCACCAGCGTGAGACCGGTAAGCAAACCCACCCAGACTCCGATAGCGCCCAGCTTCAGGCCGAACCCAAGCCAGTAGCCGAAAGGCAGGGCAATAGCCCAATAGGCCAGCAAAGCCACTACGGAGGGGACTTTCACGTCTTCCAACCCCCGCAGCGCCCCCAGCCCGACTACCTGCAGGCCATCGGAAACCTGGAACAGGGCCGCGATGAGCAGCAGCGTAGCAGCCTGGGCGACCACTTCGGGGTCGTGGTTGTAGAAGTGCGGGACGGCGTGGCGGGCCAGAATCAGAATCAGCGCCATGACGCTCATAAACACGAAGGTGAGGCCGTAGGCCGTAAAGCCGGCCTGCCGGGCCCCCTGCGCATCGCCTGTACCGCGGAAGTAGCCGACGCGAATGGTGGCCGCCGCCGC
Organism: Hymenobacter fastidiosus; assembly: GCF_039539565.1. NCBI lineage: Bacteria > Pseudomonadati > Bacteroidota > Cytophagia > Cytophagales > Hymenobacteraceae > Hymenobacter > Hymenobacter fastidiosus. The sequence continues at coordinate 35,336 of NZ_BAABDJ010000031.1, forward strand.
AATTCCGCTGGCCGCCATGTAGGTCACGGAGGCCACGTTGATGGCAATCTGGTGGGCGGCCAGCGACGTGGCCCCAAGCCAGCCGATCATGATGGCCGAAAAGCTGAACGCGCCCATCTCAAACATCATCTGCACCCCGATAGGTGCGCCCAGTCCGAAAATCCGGCTGATGGTGGCGCGGGCCGGCTGGAGCCACGAGCCGGCGGCTTCGCGGTAGGCCTGCAGGCGCGGGGCCCGCAGCACGTAGGTGGCCATAAGCAGGGCCATCAGAATGCGGGCAATAAGCGTGGCCCAGGCCGAGCCCATCAGCCCCATGGCTGGCACGCCGAAGTGGCCGAAGATGAACACGTAGCACAGCAGGGCATTTACCACGTTGGCCATGATCGACAGGAACATGGCCTGGCGGGTGAGACCCAGCCCTTCGGCAAACTGCTTGAAGCCCTGAAACACCATCAGCGGCAGCAGGGACAGAAACAGCACCCGCACCCAGGGCGCGGCCAGCCGCACCACTTCGGCCGGCTGATTGAGGTAGCCCAGCAGGGGCGCGATGAGCAAGCCCACCGCGGCCAGCACCAGACCGGCCAGCGTACTCAGCCACACGCCATTCACCAGCAGACTGCCCAGGGCGGGCACATCCCGCTTGCCGTTGGCGGCGGCCACGAGCGGCGTAATGGCCATCGACAGCCCCAGCCCCAGCACCAGCACCACCGTGTTCACACTCACGCCCAACGACACGGCGGCCAGCGGTACTTTGCCGGTCTGGCCCACCATCACGCTGTCGCACACGTTCACCAGCACGTGGCCCAGCTGGCTCAGGACCACCGGGTAAGCCAGCAGCAGGGTCGGTTTGAGATGAGGACGGATAGCAGTGAGTGGCATAACGGGAAGCAAAATGAAGCCGCAAAGGTACGACGACAAACAGTCAGCCATGAGCACCACTATTGGCCCGTCTTGGAAGCTGTTTTAAGTTAGGCGTACCTGACTGCGCGGCGGATATTTGCCAGCATCATACAAGCATTTGAATGGACTATTTTCCGCTCATAATCCTTTGACAAGTACTCGGCCATAATTAATCGGCCATAATTAATCGGGCAGTCTTTTAGGGGTATTTTTGGGGATGCACAAACGTTTTATCCCCTTGGATGCGGACGAACGGACCACCTTGCAGGCCGGTTGGCATCACCACCGGCAACATCAGTTTCGCGCCCGTTGCCAGGGCCTGTTGTTGAGTGCTGACGGCCAATCAGTTCCGGCGCTGATGCAAGTACTGCACGTGAGCCGCATGACGGTGTATGCCTGGTTTACGCGCTGGGAAACGGGGGGCCTGGCCGGGCGGGCCAACGCGGCCGGCCAGGGCCGGCCGCCGGTGCTCACCGCCGCCGCCGAACAAAGGGGGCAAGCGGCCGTGCGCGCCAACCGCCAGCCACTCAAAAAAGTGACGGCCACGCTGCGCCAGGAACTGAACAAGGGCTTCTCCCCCAGGATGTTAAAACGTTTTTTAAAAGCCGTGGTGGGACGTGGTGCCGGTTCCGCCACGGGCTGAAAACGGCCCAAGACCCGGAGGACTACGCCGACGAAGCGGGCTTTGGCCTGACCTCGGCCGGCCCTACGGCTGGCAATTCCCCGGCCAACAGGTCGCCGCCCAGCCCCGTAATAGCCCGATTTTCAACGTGTTGAGCTTCTACAACGCCACCACCAACGACTTGTACGCCACGGCCCGCGAAGGCTCCCTGGACGCGGCCTTTGTCCTCGACGCGCTCGACGCCTGGGCCGCCCCGCGCACCCGCCCCACCGTGCTCGTACCCGACAACGCCAAAATCCACCACGCGGCCGCGTCGGCTTGCAATACACTATCCAATTCGCGACCTGACATAGCCTTAGAAGCTGTTTGAGTTAGCAGAATTTGAGCACCCGTTTGATGTTTGCCAAGCTAATCCATGCGT
>NZ_BAABDJ010000032.1:0-43976 GCF_039539565.1 Hymenobacter fastidiosus
AACGCATGGATTAGCTTGGCAAACATCAAACGGGTGCTCAAATTCTGCTAACTCAAACAGCTTCTTAGAAAAACCGACTTTCTAAACAGCTTCAGTATCTTAAGAAATGACTTTCTCTTCCCGCACCATTGCCGTTTTGATTGCCTTGCTGGTCGCCGGGGTGCTGACCACCCTGGCCTGGATTGCGCCCACACTGTCGTTCCAGGATGGGGCGCTGGCGGCCGGAATTACGGTAGCCGCGTGCTTTCTGCTGGTGTATCTGTCGTTTGAAGCCCTGATTTTCCGGGAAATCAATAACATCTACGCCGAGCTGGAAAACGTGAAGCGCAAGGAGTTTCGTAAGCTGTCGAACAAGTTTCTGTTCCGGCCCGAGCCCCTCAAGCGCATGCGCGACGAGATTCTGCAGATGGCCGAGCGCAAGCAGCAGGAAATTGACGAGCTCAGGCGCCTGCAGGCCCTGCGCCGCGAATTTCTGGCCGACGTTTCGCACGAGCTGAAAACCCCGATTTTCGCCGCGCAGGGTTTTCTCCACACGGTGCTGGACGGTGATATGGACGACGAGTTTCTCCGGCATAAATTCCTGACCAAAGCCGCCACCAGCCTCGATGCCCTGGACGCCCTGGTACAGGACCTGGTAACTATTTCCCAGCTCGAAAAAGGCGTGGTCCGCATGCGGCGGCAGGCATTTGATCTGGCCGCGCTGGTGCAGGAGATATTCGAGCAGCTGGAACAGAAAGCCGGGCTGCGCCGCGTGACGCTGGAGCTCTTCCCACCGTCGCTGACTACCACCGGGCTGCGCGTACTGGCCGACCGCAACCGGATCCGGCAGGTGCTCGTCAACCTGATCGATAACGCCGTGAAATATGGCAAGGAAGGCGGCCACGTGACGGTAAGCCTGATCGAAAGCAGCAAAAGCATCCGGGTAGCGGTGCGCGACGACGGCGCGGGCATCCCCAAACAGCACCAGAACCGCATCTTCGAGCGGTTTTACCGCATCGACAAAAGCCGGTCCCGCGACTCGGGCGGCTCGGGGCTGGGGCTGGCCATCAGCAAGCACATTGTGGAAGCGCATAAATCGACCATCAAGGTGCACAGCGAGCCGGGGCTGGGCACCACCCTGGACTTCAAGCTGCCCAAGCCCCGCCTGCCCCGGGCAGCAGCCGATGCCGAACCGGCCGGGGTCCCGGCTTCTTAAGTCTTCGCCGTACCTTTGGGACCTCTATGAAGCTTCCCGATTTCCAAGACCTTATTCTGTTTGAAGACGACGATTTCATCGTTATCAACAAACCTCCCTTTCTGGCCACCCTCGATGAGCGGTTTGGCAACGCGCCCAACATCCTGCGCATGGCCCGCCAGTACGCCGACGATGCCCAGGCCTGCCACCGCCTCGACAAGGAAACCTCCGGGGCGCTGGCGCTGGCCAAAAACCCCGAAGCCTACCGTCACCTCTCGATGCAGTTTGAGAACCGGGAAGTAAAAAAGCTCTACCACGCCGTGGCCTGGGGCCTGCACCGGTTTGCGGATACGCTCGTCGACCGCAGCATCGAAACCACGACCAAAGGCAAAGCCCGCCTAGCCTACAAAGGCAAAGCCGCCGAAACCCACTTCACCACCCTCGAAGCCTTTGCCCGCCACACGCTGGTGCAGTGCGTCCCCATCACGGGCCGGATGCACCAGATCCGGCTGCACCTGATGTATCTGCAGGCGCCTATCGTAGGCGACGTGGTGTACGGCGGCGAGGACTTCTACCTGTCGTCGCTGAAGAAGAAGTTCAACCTGAAGGATGGCGAAGAAGAGCAGCCCTTCATCAAGCGGTTTGCCCTGCACGCGGCCAAGCTCATTTTCACCCGCCTGAATGGGGAGGAAGTGACCGTGGAAGCGCCGTATCCGAAGGACTTTCGGGTCCTGGTCGATACGCTGCGGCAGTACAGCTAGGCAAAACTGTCCCTGATAGCCCGTCATTCCGAGCGCAGCCGAGGAATCTCGCGTGGCATCGTTGGATACCTATTCAAACGGCAGCACGCGGGATTCCTCGGCTGCGCTCGGAATGACGGTCTAATGGGTTTCACCCCCGGTTTTGGTGGTCAGTCCTAAGCTGATAAAGCACTCTTTTAGAAACAATTATTGAAATCAGGGTTGCTTTTACACCTCAAAAGGGTAACTTTGTGTCCGTTTTTCCCGAACCCTTGCTGGGTTCTCTCTCATTTTCAAACGCTTACTCAACTCCCCAATGGATCATCTGAGCTTCAAGACGATATCCGTCAACAAAGCCAACGCCAACAAGGGCTGGGTCGTGATTGATGCTGGTGACAATACTCTGGGCCGCGTGTCCAGCCAGGTTGCCAACATCCTCCGCGGCAAGCACAAGCCCTCGTTCACGCCCAACTCGGATTGCGGCGACTCGGTTATCATTATCAACGCCGACAAACTGCGCGTAACGGGTAAAAAGATGACCGAGAAAATCTACGTATCGCACTCCGGCTACCCCGGTGGCCAGAAGCGTAAATCGATGCGCGAAGTGATGGAGAAATCCTCGACCCGCGTTATCGAGCACGCCGTACGTGGTATGCTGCCCCACAACCGCCTTGGTCGGGAGCAGTTCCGCAGCCTGTTTGTGTACGAAGGTGCCGAGCACCCGCACGCCGCCCAGCAGCCGAAAGCTGTTGATTTGACGAACCTGTAAGCCTAATCGGCTTCCTTTTTTTCCTCAATTTTTTCATTAATGGACATCCTCAACACCTCTGGTAGAAGAAAAACCTCGGTGGCCCGCATTTACATGCAGGCCGGGCAAGGGAATATCACTATCAACAACCGGGAAATGAAAGCCTATTTCGGCAATGAACTCCTGGAGAACATCGTGAACCAGCCTTTCGCTACCCTCGAGAAACTCGGGCAGTACGACATCAAAGTGAACGTGCACGGTGGTGGCATCTCGGCGCAGGCCGAAGCTATCCGTCTGGCTATTTCGAAAGCTTTGGTAGAGCAGGACGCCGAAACGCGCCCCGCCCTGAAGAAGGAAGGCTTTATGACGCGTGACCCCCGCATGGTTGAACGCAAGAAGTTCGGCAAGCGCAAGGCACGTCGCTCGTTCCAGTTCTCGAAACGCTAATCCCAGAGGAAATACATCATGGCTCAGTCCACCACCTATAAAGATCTGCTCGACGCAGGGTCCCATTTTGGTCACCTTACGCGCAAGTGGGATCCGAAAATGGCGCCGTACATCTTCATGGAGAAGAACGGCATCCACATCATTGACCTGAACAAAACCCTCGTTTCGCTCGAGCAGGCTTCGCAGGCTATCCGCAACATCGCCAAGAGCGGTCGGAAAGTACTGTTCGTGGCTACCAAGAAGCAGGCGCAGGAGATTGTGACGGAAGAAGCCAAGCGGTTGAAAATGCCCTTCGTCACCGACCGGTGGCTGGGTGGTATGCTTACCAACTTCGCTACGGTTCGCAAGTCGCTGAAGAAAATGAGCACCATCGACAAGATGGTGAAGGAAAACACGGCCTACGCAGCACTTGCCAAGCGTGAGCGTTTGATGTTGAGCCGCGAGCGGGAGAAGCTGGAGCGCGTACTGGGCGGCATTGCCGACCTGAGCCGTCTGCCCGCTGCCCTGTTCGTTGTTGACGTGAAGCGTGAGCACATTGCCGTGAAAGAAGCTCAGAAACTGGGCATTCCGGTATTCGCTATGTGCGACACCAACTCCAACCCCGAGCTGGTTGATTTCCCAATCCCGGCCAACGACGACGCCTCGAAGTCGATTCAGCTGATTGTTGGTGTCATCAGCAAGGCTATCGAAGACGGCTTGTCCGAGCGCAAAGTTGACAAGGATGAAGCCGACAAGAAGCAGTCGGAAGAAGAAGGCATCAAGGAAAAACAAGCTGCTGACGAATAGTCTTTAAGGAGCTAGAAGCTAGGAGTCAGGAGCCAGGAGTTGTGATGACGGCAAAATGCCCATTCGATTCCGGTTCCTGGCTCCTAACTTCTTTCTACCCTCCTCTCAATTGATTCTACCTCCTAGCTTCTAGCTACTAACTTCTCAGAAAATGGCCGCAATTACTGCCGCAGACGTGAACAAGCTCCGCACCATGACTGGCGCGGGCATGATGGATTGCAAAAAAGCACTGACCGAAGCCGAAGGCGACTTCGAAGTGGCCCGGGACCTGTTGCGTAAGCAGGGTCAGAAAATCGCCGACAAGCGCGCTGAAAACGAAACGTCGGAAGGCTTTGTAGCCGTGAACGTGAGCGAGGACGGCACCAACGGCAAGCTGATTGCCCTGGCCTGCGAAACCGAGTCGGTGGCCAAAGTGGCTAACTTCCGCGAGCTGGTGCAGCGTATTCTGGATGCCGCCGTGCGGACCAATGCTACCACCAAAGAAGATCTGCTGGCTGCCAAAGAAGACGACGGCCTGACCGTGCAGGAGCACATCACCGACCTGATGGGCAAAATCGGCGAGAAGCTGGACGTAACCTACGCCACGCTGACGGCGGAGAAAGTTGCTTCCTACATCCACTCCGACAACAAGAAGGGCGTACTCGTGGGCCTGAAGAACGTGGGTGGCGCTGATACGGCCGTTGTTGGCCGCGACGTAGCTATGCAGATCGTAGCCATGAAGCCCGTTGCCGTTGACAAAGACGGTGTGGATTCGGCCGTTGCTGAGCGCGAAATCGAAATCGGCAAAGAGCAGGCGCGGGCCGAAGGCAAGCCCGAGGCGATGCTGGAGAAGATTGCCCAGGGCAAGCTCAACAAGTTCTACAAGGAGAATACCCTGCTGAACCAGGAGTTTGTGAAGGACAACTCGATGACCATCGCCCAGCTGCTCGACAAGACGTCGAAAGGCATGACGGTAACCGACTTCAAGCGCGTGGCTATCGGTGCCTAAGCTTTAAGTTCAGAGAATTGAAAAGCCCCGCTGGCGTTCTGCCGGCGGGGCTTTTTTGCGTCTCAGGGCAATTGCCAAAGACCCTGTTTGCTACTTCTTCTGAATCCTCTTGGTCTCTCCACTCCGTTCTAGTTATGCTTGTGGGTAGGCACCGGCATATTCTTGCGCCTGTCTAAACCCTGCACCAGGTTCTTGGCCAGCGCAGCCAGCAATAGCAGAAACAACAAGCCGATAAGAATACGAGGCCAGGGAAGATTCTTCATAGATGCAGGTTACGGGCGTTTGCCCTGTTTGCTGACGTAAGCCCGCACCCGTGCTTCCGCATTCTGCCGCAGGTTCAGGTAGAATAACCCGTAGTCGACGATGTGGAACGAATGGCGGAGCTGGGGCTGGCCGGGCAGCAGGAAGCGTGGGTAGCCCAGCGGCTTGGGCGGGTGAATCCAGACCAGACCATTGTGCACTTTAGCGTCTACCACGGCAGTATCCACGCGGTTGAAATTGAAAGGCACGCCCCCCCGGTTCAGGGAACTGGGGGCGGCGACAGTGTCCAGCTTCCACGTCAGCGGGTTGGTGGCCACGCCGCCGGCGAAGGGCGGGTAATCCTGGCCCCATTCCACCGAGTTCCAGACTACGAAGCAGCCGGTCTGGGTGGAATCGGCGCAGGGACGCAGGGCCTGGTACTCGGCGGTTTTCACTTTGAAGCCGATCAGGTAGGCCACCACGAGCTGCCGACGCAGCTTGGGGTTTTTGTCGACAAACTCGTGGAGCAGACGCGTGGCGTGGTGGGTGCCCTGGCTGTGGCTGGCGATGATAATGGGCCGGCCCTGGTTGTAATGCTTGAGGTAATACTGAAAAGCGGCTTTCACGTCGCCATAGGCTAGTTCCAGCGCTTTGTTACCGTTGTCGCTCTGCTCATCGAAGAAGGAATACAGCGTGGCCTGCCGGTAGCGCGGGGCGAAGATGCGCCCCGCCGAGTTGAACACGCTGGCCTGCTTGCGAATGACGCTGGCATCGGTAAACCGATTCAGATCCTCATCCGCCACATCCGCGTTCCAGGCTTCGCGCTTGAAAAAGGTGGTAGGATGCACGTAGAACACGTCGGCCCGGGCGGTTTGCTGCTGGTCGCGCAATGGCGTATTGCGCGGCACCACATCGGCTGAGTCGCGGCGGCCGGGCAGCGCGGCCCAGCTGGCGGGCAGGGAGTAGTCCGGCGCCGATGGGGGCTGGTAAGCGGCGAACTGTTTGCCGGGCTTGATGATTTTGGTGCAGGACGCCACCCCAAGGACCAGCAGCAACAGAACCGGCCACGAGCGGCGGGCAACAACAGATAGGACCATGGGCAAGGACGACTTCAGCACGGCTCAGCCTACGCGGACGACTGAATGACTGCGGTTAATCGGTGAAGGTATTTTCCAGCAGGCGCTCCTGGCGCAGGTATTTGATTTTGTAGTTGCGGTCGAAGCGGATGCGCACCTGAGCCCGGATTTGCTGGCGCTTCTGCAACGACTGGCGCAGGGCACTGCTTTTCTCCAGGAAGGTCACCACCCGGGAGCCGTCGTTGACCGGTTCGCTGATCTGCAGGCTGCCGGACTCAATCTGGGTCTGCGCTTCCAGAAACTCCGGAAAATGCGTTCGGGCCAGCTCATCGCCGATAGCGGCCGGCGTGGTATTCTGCAGCGTGTAGAACCGCTCCACGGCCGGGGCGAAATATTGCGCGGCGCTGAAAGGTACGGCCTTAAGATCGTCGTAGTAAGCCGTGAGCACTCCTTCAATCCTTGCCCGGACGGCACTGTCATCGGCCGGGGGAGTGGCGGGAGCGGTTTCGACGGGGGCCGGAGCCGGGTTCCGGACCGAATCGGCAGGTGCCGGGGTCGTCATGGGCGGCATCGCCGGGGCCACGCGCACGGTTTCGGGGGCCGCTGCCGGCGGCAGGTCAATCTGCTCGGCCTGGGGGCCGGTTTCGGGCGCCACCTGCAGGCTGTCGGCGTCGGTCTGGCTCAGGCTGCTCAGGTGCTCCGATTCCTGGTTGCCCAGCATCAGGTAAGCCACCAGCGCCAGCAGGGCGATGATGCCGCCCACGATGAGCACCGTTGATAGCGGGCTGCGGGCCGGGGCCACGTACGGCATTTCCACCTCCGGCCCGGCCGGGTCAGGCACTTCGGTGTCGTACGTATCCTCGGCACTGGGCGAAGCGCCGGGCCGGCCCGATTCGAAGGGACGGCTAAACGATTCGGCGGGCGCCGCCGGCGCATTAGGCGGGGCTACGGGCGGCGCGAAACCCGGCGTGGACTGACGCACGATGGGCGGCAGATACGGGTCTTCGACAGGGCCGCTGGTCGCCGTAGGCTCGGGGGTTGCTGCTGGAGGAACGACGGGGGCCGCCGCCGGTTCGGAGAAGAGCAGCTTCCGCTTCAGCGTGTCGAACTCGGCGGGCGTGATGGTACCCGCATCCAGCCATTCCTTGAGCTGGCGCAGGGTATCGAGTGGGGAAGGGTCTTTTTCCATGGATAGAAGGCACGCGAAAATCCTTGAGCAGAAAAACTACCGGAGGCTGCCGGCAATTGGCGCAAGCGAATAAGCTACACCGGGTCAGATAGCCCGGCGATGGATACGCGCTTTCCTCGTTTCGCCGGGTGGGGCCCGGCGGCACGCGCCTACTTACGCTCCAGGGCCGTCATCCGGTCACGCTTGCGCTGGAGCTGCAACTTGCGCAGGTCCATCTGCTGGGCATTGGTAATAAGCTTCACGGAATCTTCGCGGGCTTTGAGCACGTTGCTGATGTTCTGCTGCTTGAGGGCTTCGATGCGGGCCAGATTGCTGGTCGTGTTCGTTTGCATGCTGATGCGGTCCTTTTCCAGCTTTTCCTTTTCCTTTTCCGCTTCCTTCAGCTGCTTTTCGGCATCCGCAATCTGCTCCCGGTAGGCCTTGAGCCGGGCGGCGGTGGCGAAGCTCTGGGTGATGCTGCGCAGCGCGGCAAACTCCGTGGTATTTCTCCCCGGGCTCAGGAAAGTATCGGCCCCGAAAGCGGCCCACACCGTCAGCTCCGACGTGGTATCGGAAGGCGCGGTGACGGTGGAGTACAGGTCGATGAGCTTACCAGAAACGCTGGAAGCCGGGGTTTGCTTGGCCACCAGCAGGTCGCTTTTACCCAGGCCCAGCACGCCGCCCCCTTTCAGGCGGATGTTGTAGGTGTCCTTCAGCCACGACTGCCAGAAGTCGCGGGTCCAGGCAGCGGTACCTTCCACCTGCACTTTCACCGCATCACGCTCCTTGCGCTCGAAGTTGGTACTGGTGGTGCGCACGTCGTAGAGCTGGGCCTGCGCGGTGGGCACTACCCCGGCCAGGGCGCTGAAAAGAACCAGAAGAGAAACGAGAGACTTCATGAAGGCAGAATAAGAAACAGCAGAGGCAAGAACAAATAAGGCCGCAAGATGCGGGAATTAAAGATCGTGACGGTCGAATGCCGCCTGCAGATCCTGACGCATCTGGGCAAAGCGCTGCACGGCGGCCGCCACGAACTCCGCATCAAGCAGGGTGCGCACGTCGGCTTCGCTGGTCACATCCATTTCGCTCACCTTGTAGGTTTGCTCCAGCGGCCCTTTTTCGAGCTTGATCAGGTATTTACCGTTCCAGGAAAACAGGGTGATTTTGGCATCCGGGTGCGGAATGTCGGCGAGTTGGCGCATAGCGGCGGGCGTTGACGGATTTAACTGGGCGAAGATAGGCAGGCCACCGCAACCACAATCCTGCCAGGTTCGGCGGAGCCCCCGGATTTCGGCTTCGTACAAACCTCAGCCCCGCCGTGTTCTACCACCCCGACAATTTCACCCTCGCCCCAGGCAGGAGATAAACTGACCTACCGCGACCAGCAGCAGCAGCAGCGGCAGGGGCTTCGTGCGGTGAATCAAACCGGAGGAAGTATGCGAGGAAAGTCCTTCGCCAACTCAGGATGACCGACGAAAGAGGAAGGCCGGTTACCCCACCGTCTGCAGGATTACCCAGAGCGAAACCGTGGAAATAACGACCCACAGCAGCATGCCCTGCACGAACGGCCGTACGCCTACCGAGCGCAGCACCTGGGCCGACAGCCCGGCCCCGATCAGAAATAAGGTTACCGTCAGTCCGAGCTTGGCCAGGTACACCGCTACCGGCGCGATAGGGTGCAGGGCGGCCACGTAGGTGTTGAGCAGCATGGCGGCAACGAAGCCCAGAATGAAGTAGGGCAGCGTCACTTTCGTACCGGGCGTTTTGAAGAGGAAAGCCGTGCCCAGGCTCACCGGGATAATCCAGAGGGCGCGGGCCAGCTTCACGGTGGTGGCAATCTGCAGGGCCTGGTCGCCGTAGTGGCTGGCGGCCCCCACGACCGAGCTGGTATCGTGGATGGCAATGGCGCACCAGAGGCCAAACTGGTGCTGGGTCATCTGCAGCCAGTGGCCCAGGGCCGGAAACAGGAACAAAGCCACCGAATTGAGGACGAACACCGTGCCCAGCGCCACCGACATCTGCGCCTCTTCGGCCTTCAGGACCGGTCCCACGGCCGCAATGGCGCTGCCGCCGCAGATGGCGGTGCCGCAGGAAATCAGGTGAGCCGTTTTGCGGTCGATGTTCAGCCAGCGGCCGACCAGGAAACCCAGAATCAGCGTTCCGAAAATCGACGCCACCGTGAACCCGATTCCTTCGCGGCCGGCCTGCATAGCCTGCCGGGCATTCATGCCGAAGCCCAGCCCCACCACGGAGTATTGCAGCAGCTGGCTGGTGTATTTGCGGCTCTGCGCCACCCACGGATTACCAAATACCAGGGCCACGACCAGGCCCAGGGCCAACGCCAGCGGCGGGGAGCCCCAGGGCGTAAGGCAGAACGCCAGCGCCAGGCCGAAAACCAGCATCGGCGGCGTTACGGAATATCCCCAAACCGAAAAAGAACGCCGCCGAAACGCGGCAAAGCCGCTTCGGGCAGCGCCAAGGGCGGGAGTATTCGAATGGGTGACGGGGGCAGCTTTCATAAGCGGAGCAACAGCAATAACTCCCCCAAAAGTACGGTTGCCCCTGCCCTATCGATAATCAAAAATACTTATGATCTATTACCTGAGGTAATGATAACGGATTCTGAGCAGATGCAACGACCAGGAGCTTTACTCCCCGAAGCTGCGGTGGGCGTGCGCCAGAAAGCGCTGGGCCTGCGCCGACAAGGGCTGGCCCTGCACCCAGACGGCCTCGAAACGGCGCGGCAGATGCAGCTCCGGTATCGGCAGCACCTCCAGCTCCCCGGCCGCCACCTCTTTCGCCAGAGCCCGCTTCGACACAAAGCCAATACAGTCGGGGGCGGCTTCGAGGTAGGCTTTGATGGCCTCCGTGTTGTCCAGGTAAAACGCCACCCGCAGCTCGGAAATCTTGATCTGGTGGGCCCGCAGAGCGAATTCCAGCACTTCCAGCGTACCGGAGCCCCGCTCCCGCAGCACCAGTGGCTGCCGCAGTACTTCGGCCAACGTCAGCGACCCGGCCGATGGACCAGCGGGAGTGGCTTTGCGCACGGCCAGCAGCTCATCGTGCAGCAGCAGCTCGTAGTGCAGGTCGCGGTTTTTCACCTGCCCTTCCACGAAACCCAGGTCGATGTGGCCGTGGAGCAGGGCTTCGGCAATCTGCTCGGAGTTGGCATTGAGCAGCGTCAGCTCGACGTGGGGGTAGCGCTGCTGGAAGGCGGGCAGAATAGCGGGAATCACGTACTGCGCCAGCGTGGTACTGGCCCCGAGGCGCAGGCGGCCCGCGGTTTCGTCGTGCAGGGTGTGCAGCTGGTCGGTAAGCTGCTGGTGCAGGGTTTCAACGGCATCGGCGTGGGTGAGCAGCAGGCGGCCGGCGGTGGTAAGGCTCACGCGGTTGCCCCGCCGCTCGAACAACCGCTGCCCGTACAGGCGCTCCAGCTCCCGGATATGCTTAGTGACGGCAGGCTGGGTGACGAAGAGCTCCTGAGCGGCCTTGGTGAAGCTCAGGTGCCGGGCCACCGACTGAAATACGCGCAAACGAAAATCGGGCATACGTGCAAGGTAAGCTGGTTTTTGGTGGGTGGTTTTTGGTTTTTGGGAGTTTGCTCAAACCTGGTTCCCACGCCACCTTCCAACCTCTACCCGGACAGCTACTGAACCAGCCAAAAACCAATAGACTTGTTCCCGAATAAGCAACAATGAAAAAAGAACGTCATGCTTCATCTGGCGTCCGCGCAGCCGAAGCATCTCTACCGCATTAGTAATCAATGCTACAGCAACAAAGCGGTAGAGATGCTTCGACTGCGCGGACGCCAGATGAAGCATGACCGCTGAATTTGCGCTTTTCTGTATTTAGGAACAAGTCTAATGGCTAAAAACGAAGCTGTTTAGAAAGTCAGGAAGTCTGTCATCCTGAGCGCAGCGCAGGACCTTATCCCGGCTGAACGGTACCCCAGAGCATTGGCGGGCAAACTAGGCCACCACGGCTTCCGTTACCTTGCCGATGTCGCTGCTTACTTTCTGAATAAACTCCAGCTGGTCCAGCAGCAGCCGGTCGTCGGCGGTCAGGTGGCCGGTTTTGAGCACGACGGGCTCCGGCGGCGCCTTTTCTGCGGGCGGCCCGGGCTGCGGGTTCTCCAGTTTTTTCTGACTGCGGTGCAGCGCCGCCAGGGCCTGCTTCACGGCCCGCAGGCCCTCCGCCGGGTAGGCGGGCCGGGTCTGGGCCAGAATGACGGAGGTGATGGTGGCAATGTTGGAAGAGAGAATGTGGTTCAGCACCACGAACTGATGGACCTGCTCGCTGTTGCGCTGCTTGCTTTTGGGCTCCGAGAGCATCCGCTGAAAGGCCGCCGCCAGGTTGGCCGAGCTCACGTACACCGTCTTGCGCGTGAGCCGGTAGTCCGTTTCCTGAATGGGAGTACCGGCTAAACTATCGGCCAGCTTTTGCAGGTAGCCCGCATTAGACCGTAGCACAGCCCGCATAAAGTCGTGCAGCTGGTCCCGTTCCCAGCGCGGAAACAGCAGGTAGCCCGCGCCAAAGGCAATCAGGCAGCCAATAACGGTATCGAGCACCCGTTCCTCAACCACATCCAGATACCCCAGCCCCATAAAGCTGAACAAGATCAGAATGAAGGGGGTGAGAGTGATGACGGTGACGATGTAGTTGATCCGCTGGAAGCTGTAGGCCACCACCATCAGGATGACCATCACCCCAAACTGGGCGGTTTGGTTGCGCACCAGCAGCAGGATGCCAACCCCCACGAAGCCCCCGATGACCGTACCCAGAATGCGCTGGTAGTTGCGCTGCTTGGTCAGGCTGAAGGCGGGCTTGAGCATGTAGGTGGTCGTCATCAGAATCCAGTAGCCGTGGGGACCCTGCAGGAAAAACTTCGACACGATGTAGCCCACCAGACAGGCCAGCATCATCCGCACCGAATGGCGGAACACCGCTGAGCTGAAGGTCAGATTATCCCGCAAAACCTTCAGCTCAAAGTCCTGGTGCGAGACGAACTGGTTGTACTCCGTCGCCCCGCCGCGGGCGGGGGCTACGGCCTGGTCGTCGAAGTAGTTGAGGATGTCGCGCACCCGCTGGGTCAGGTTACGCAGGTTCACCAGGATTTTGCGGAGCACAATATGGCTGGCCTCCGGGTGGCGGGCACTTACCGCATCGGTGCGCTGCCTGAGGCGTTCCAGCTGCCCCGGCAGGTCGGCGTGACTCCGGTAGGGCCGGTTAGCCTGAATAGCCAGGCCGATGTTGTCCAGCTCCAGGGCCAGCTGGCGGATCAGCTCGGCTACTTCATCCAGCACGCCCGTCGGACCATACCGTTCGCGCAGCGCGGCGTAGTCGTAGTACGTGGCCGTGATATGCTCGTACAAATCGACCATGTCGACGAAGGTGAGTAGCATACGCCGGCCCGTACTGGTCGATTCACTCACGATCTGACGCGTTTTGAACAGCACCTCCCGCACGGCGTCCTGCTTTTCACTCACCACTACCTGCTGGGTCACCAGGCGGCGATAATCGTCTGCGAGGCTGGTGCGGGAGGTGTAGAAATCCGCTTTAATTTCCAGGAACTGCGCAATGGTATGCACGCACTGGCCCAGAGCCTGCTGGGCCGGCCGGTAGGGCCGCACCCGGTAGAACAGCAGCGCCACGACCATATACCACACCCCACCCGCCAGCACCTGACTGCTGTAGGGCAGCACCTGAGCCGACGTCAGGGGCTGGTCCATCATCAGAATCATAATGAGCAGCGAGGCCGTGCCGAGCAGGGAAGCGCGGTTGCCGTATACCAGCAGCATAGTGTAGCCAAAGCTGAGCACTACCACTTCCAGCCCCATCAGCAGCACGCTGCCGCGCACGAAACCAGTGAGCAGCGCCACCAGAAACAGCGACAGGTTGGCGTAGAGCATGCCGTTGCGCCTGTGCTCCACCGGCCCCGGCGTGTCAACCACACTTACGCACAACGCCCCCAAGGACAGGGTGATGCCGGTTTCCAGGTTGCCGAGCCAGGCCAACAGCAGGGACGGCAGCAGGATGGAAAGCGTGATGCGCAACCCATCGGAGAAATCCTGGCTGGAAAAGAAATACTGAATCTGTCGTTGGCGGTCGTTCATTGCAGCGGGCAGCGGGCCTAAAGCAGCACTTGCCCGGGCAACATACGGATTGTCGACCTGAAGGGCAGCAGAATAAACCGCGGCTTCCCGGCGCTACGCCAGCTTGCGGGCGGCCTACCCCCGGTTGACGCGCTGCTGGCAGTACTGCTCCGCATCGAGCAGCGTGGGCATAATCAGGGAGTTCAGGTCCGGATCCTGCGTCAGCAACTCCCGGCGTACGGTATCACTCAGGTGGCACAAAAGCAGGCTGATGCCATTTTTGATCAGCTTCCGGCCGTAACGCACCAGGAGCTTGGCCGCATGGGCCGGTAGCTGGTGCACGTTGCTGCAATCGACCCAGATGCTGACCTTGCCACTGCGGGCGGCCCGGCCCAGGGCCAGATTCAGGGTCCTGTCTGAATCCGTAGTAGCCTGCTCATCAACCAAAATCAGCAGGTAACTCTCGGGTAAAATCTCGCGATAGACTTCCATTAGGTGAAGAACAGATGGCAGATGCGGGGAATTGCCGGCCGGCTTGTTAGCATACCGCCTGGCTGAAAGCCGAGGGACCCCAAAACCAGAGCAGGACCATCAGCCCGTTAGTAACAGCGGTTGCGACGCAACGCTAACGCTCACTAAGTCAAGGCTTATCCCGCCCGGCGGCCGGTATCAAGGCTGCCTTCCAGACCCGGATTTCAACTCCTTAGTTTCCCCCTCCAGAGTGTTCTTCGAATATTATAATTGACCGATATCCTGGGCATCCTCACCAGGATCTGGTAAGCCCAACCGCAGCAAGCTGCTTTTTCCGGCTTTACCCCCTTTTTACGTTGGCAGAGCTCCGCTACGCTTCCGCCTGACCCGGAATACCGCCAAAGTTAATTTCCTTCTTAAAAGCCAACCATTTGCAAACCCTCGCCGGCCGGGAGTCCGGGCTTCCCCTTAGTACAGGATATCATCAACTGGTCCCAGCTCACGAGGCAGATGGGTTTCGCCCAGCATTTCGCGCAGATCTATTTCAATGGTGCGGCACAGCGCCGTCATCGGCACGTCGTTCATCTGGTTCTCGAAGGGGTTTTCGCTGGTGTGGCCCACTACTTCGATGGTTTTGAACACCCAGGAAACCAGCACCGAAAAGGGCACCGTAAGCCAGATGTGGTCCGGGCCCATTTGCGAAAACTCCCCGATCAGGCCCAGCGGTAGCAGGACCACGAACAGCCACACGAAGACGTAGCTGAAAAACGCGTACTGCCGCGGGAAGGGGGTATTTTTGATGCGCTCGCACCCGCCCTGCAAGTCATAGAGCCGCTCCAGGGTCCGCATCATCAACACGTGCTGAAAGTCGTTGAGCAGGCCGCGCTCCTCGCGCAGGCGGCGCAGCTCGGCCCCCTGCGCGCGCACCAGGTGGGTGGGAGGATTTTGCTTACGCCGCATGGCCTCCGATTCGGCCGGGTCGAGAAAGGGAGCTACCTCGGCATCCCACAGCTCGGGCTGACGGCGCAGGTTCAGGCGCAGGGCGTTGCACCAGGCAATGTGCCGGTACAGCAGCCGGCGGTGGCGCTCCGACAGCTCGGCCGCCGTGGCCGCGGGTGCCTCTACCCCGGGCGCATCGACAACGGAAGTGATAAACTCCAACGACTGCACGGCCCAGCTGCGGCTGCTGTTCACAATACCCCCCCAGATCTGGCGGGCATCGAGAAACCGGTCGTAGGAGCCATTATTCTTAAAGCCGATGTAGAACGATACCGCGATGCCCAGCGTAGCCACCGGCTGCCACGGAATAGCCACCGAATGCAGCTCCAGCGGCCCATACACCACGCACACCGTAGCCGACCAGATGGCAAATGCCAGCAGGTTGCGCCAGGAGTTGTCGAAGACCAGGCGCCAGCGAAGATTGTTGCGAACGTACATGCAAAGGGTTTCATGCGGGAATCAGCCCGGGTGATGCTGGTAAAATAACGGCTGCGAAGCGGATAGGTTGGCTACGTATGGACCAGCGGCTCAGGAAACCAGCGCCCCGCCCTATGCCATTCCGGCCCGGCGCCACCCGGCCACCGCAAACACCCCGTTTGCTACCCCCGCACCTCTTCCTCCTCATCGCGCAGGTCGATGCCCATAAGCTGCATGAGCTTGCTGGCATTGAAGCTGCCACACACGCCGGGCGTGAGGTGATAGTCGAAGTGGATCTGGTTGCCGTCGATGGTACTGTTGAAGCTGTAGTTGGTCACCGCGCCCGGCAGCTCATCAGCCATGGCGGCCAGCTCCAGGTCGTGGGTGCTGATCAGGCCGCTGGCGGGGCGCTGGTGGAGCTGGCGGATGAGGGCCCGGGCCCCGCGGTGCCGGTCGCGGGAGTTGGTGCCCTTCAGGATTTCGTCGAGCAGGTAGAAAACGGGGAAGGGGGCTGGCGTTTGGTTTTTGGTGTTTGGGTTTTGGTTTTTGGTTTTTGGTTTCTGGCCCTCCGCACCCAGCTGTTCGCCAGGTATTGCCGATTGCTCATTGTTAATTGTTAATTGATAATTGTTAATTGATACTCGATCGTCCGTCATTTCGAGCAGCAGGCGCAGGCGCTTCAGCTCGGCGTAGAAGGATGAGGTGCTTTCGGCCAGATTGTCCTGGGTGCGCATGGCCGAGTAGACCTGCGCCGGACTCAGGCGCAGCCGCCGGGCGCACACCACGCCGCCGGCCAGCGCCAGCACCATGTTCAGCCCTACCGTGCGCAGAAACGTACTTTTGCCCGACATGTTGGAGCCCGTCACCACGGCCGTGCGGCCGAAGCCACTGGTCTGGAAGTCGTTGGTGGTGCGCGTGGTGCTGAAGATGAGCGGGTGGCCCAGGGCCTCGGCGTCTACCTCCAGCGGCGCGGGGCTGAGGGTTGGAATGGCGTACGCGGGGTTGGCAAACTGAAAGCCCGCCAGACTCACCAGGGCTTCCAGCTCGGCCTGCACTTCCAGCACCGTGGTCAGCTCGGGCCCCAGGCCGCGCTTCCAGTTTTCCAGCTGCCACATGGCGTGCAGGTCCCACAGCAGCAAACTATTCGTGAGCAGCAACGCCAGCGGATGCTCCCGCACCGCAAACAGGCCCGCCACGGTAGCCAGCCGTCCCAGCCGCACGGTGGCCAGCGTGCCGTGACTGGCCGTGCGCAACCGCTCCCGCAGCTCGCGCAAACGAGGGGCCTGCCATTCGTGCCCGGCCTCCTCTTCGAACAACGCCAGCTGGGCCTGGGTGGCGCGCAGCGCGTCGCGCATGGTCAGGGTGTGCTCCGCGTATTCGGCCCGCACCGCCCCAAAGCGGCTGTTAAACACCGTGATAACCAGGATTACACCGGCCACGGCCTTGTAGCCCAAGCCCAGCACGCCGGCAACAATGGCCGCCAGCAGCAGCAGTGGAAATAGAATCAGGAGCGGTTTCAGCCAGGGCTTCCCCGCGAAATAATCGGGGTGGGCCAGCCAGGCGCTGAAGGCGCGCGGGTCGGCCTGCTGCTGGGGAAAATGGCGGGCCCGGACCTGCCACTCCTGCCGCCAGGTATTCTCCGGGGCCAGCTCGGCGGCAGCCTGCTGCCGGGCCAGCACGTCGCCCGCCGCTGCCGGAGCCAGGAGCCAGCCGGCCAGCCAGTCGTGGCCGAGGCGGGTGGTGGCGCGGTTCAGCAGCTGAAACAGGGAGTGGGCGCCGAACACGTCGAGGTCGGCGGCGTAGGCGTGGTGGGCGTTGAGGTAGCGCAGGCCGGGGTCGAAGCCGGTGAGCTTGCCGGCGAGGCGGTCCAGCTCATCCTGGTTGAGGCGGGCCAGCAGGCGGTGGTGTTCGCGCTGGTAGTGCATGCGGCCGTGCCAGCGCACCAGCACCCAGAAGGCCAGCCAGATTGCCAGCAGAAACCCGATACCCGGCCCTACATACGCCCGCGAGAAAAGCCCCCACGCGCCCCCGGCCCCCAGCGCAAACAGCAGCACCCGCAGCCAGCCCCCGAGCTGGTGCCGACCGGCAAAGTACATTTCCCGCTCGGTATGAGTCGTCTGGTTTTCAGTAAACACGTCGGCGGGAGCAACGGTAAGCGAACGGGTAGCGGCAGAAAGGGGCATAAGAGGGGCAGAGTGATGAGGCGAAGGTACGGCGCTTAGCCGGCTCAGCTTATGCTTCTGCTTTGGTGGTTAGCCGGGAAGCCGGGTAGCTGTCGGGGTGCCCCAGCCTTCGGCCCGCTGCCGGTCCGAGCCGTCGCAGCACCAAAACTTCTCTGCTCCTTCTACCCTACCGCTCCAGCCGCACCGCCACGAACAGATTGCGGCCCGGGGCGCTGATGCCGGAGGCGAAAACGCGGTAGTTGGTGTCCAGAATGTTCTCCAGCCCGGCCTGCACGGCCCAGCCGCGGCTGAGCTGGTAGCTGGTGCGCAGGTTGAGCGTCGACCAGCCCAGGGTGCCGCCGGGAGTGGCCTGGAGCAGGTTGTCCTCGCCGCTGGGGCTGTACTCGCTGGCCCGCTTGCGGCCGTTGAAGAGCACGGAGCCTTCGGCCAGCAGCTTACGGTGCTGGTAGGTGAGAGCGGCCCGGCCGTACAGGGGGGAGATGTGGTCGAGGGGTACGTCGGCTGTCAGGTCGCGGCCCCTGGTGTAGGTCAGCGTGCCGTCGAGGCGCAGGTGGGCGGGCAACGCCAGCTGGGTTCGGGCCGACACGCCCTGAATCCGGGCCCGCCCGGTATTCACGGTGGCGACGGTGGCGTATTCGGTGCCGTTGAATACCACGGTGCCTTTTCCATCGGGCGTAGCGAAGGGCCGCACGACCAGCGCGTCGCGCAGGTTGGTATAAAAGCCCAGCACCGATATCAGCAGCCGGTCCTCCACGGTTTCCGACAGCTCCAGCTCGTAGTTCACCACCCGCTCCGGCTGCAGCCCCGGATTGGGAATGATCAGCGTGCCGTTGATCTGCTCGAAAGTTTTACTGATGTCGTCCACGTTGGGGTTCCGGAAGCCCGTGGCCACCAGCCCGCTCAGCCGCAACCCCGCCGGCAGCATGGCCACCAGCCCCAGGTTGCCATCCAGCGACGGCGAACTTTGTCGTACGGCGGTGTAAGCAGTTTCAAAAAACCGCGGGTCAAAGGCTGCTTCGGTCCGGACGCGGCTGTAGCGCAGGCCATCGGACAGAATCAGGCGGTCGGTTATTTCCCAGCGGTGGGCCAGGTAGGCGCCGGCCGTGGCGTAGGTCGAGCCGGTAGGATAGCGGGTGGCAATGGGCTGTACGGCGCCCGTCGTCACGCTCACGCCTTCGCCAATACTGCGCACCCGGTTATGGGTCAGCTCGGCGCCGTAGCGCAGCTCGTGCCGGCCCACGTCTTTGAACAGATCCAGGTTGGTACTCAGCACGCGTACTTTCTCGGTGTTCTCATTGCGGCGGTCCTTGCCGAAGTCGCGCACCAGACGGCTTTCTTCCACGGCCTGCACGGCGGGCGTCAGCCGCAAACGGTCGTAGAAGCCCCCGGTTTGCGTCAGCTCCAGCTGGTAGCTGGCCAGCAGGCGCCGTTGGGGGCCATAGCTCCACTCGGCGTAGCGCAGCGCCCCGTTGCGGTAGGTCTGGAGCCGGTCGAAGCGGGGCACCACCGAGGTGGTGGAAAGCTGGAGGTTGAGCAGGTGGCGCTGGCCGGCCCGGGGCTGAAACAGCACTTTCTGCACCACGTCGAGCTGGCGGTAGCCGGTGAATTTCTGGCGGTTGGGCTCGTCGTGGCTCACCACCACATCCTGGCCGTGCTGCCGCTCCACATACTGCCGCACTTCCCCAAACCCCGGAAATTCAGCCAGGCCCTTACGGCCTTTGCGCAGGTCGTCGAAGTCGGTAGCGGTGAGGCTGGTGAAGGACGCCCAGCGCTGCCCGCCCAGGGAGAAATCGGTGTGGGCCGTTTTTTCGCGGGCGGCGGTGGCGTAGCGCAGCAGGTTGGTGGTGTGCACGCGCGGGCCGGTGCCGGCGGTGTCGGCCAGTCGGGGGCTTTTGGTCAGCAGGCTGATAACGCCGCCCAGGGCGTCGGAGCCGTATATCACGGCTCCGGCCCCGTTCAGAATTTCGACCCGCTCCAAGGAGTTGGCATCCACGCTGAGAATGTTCTGCAAATGGCCGCCCCGGTAAATGGCGTTGTTGAGCCGCACGCCGTCCACGACCAGCAGCACCTTGTTGGCCTCGAAGCCGCGCAGCACCGGCGAGCCGCCGCCCAGCTGCGACTTCTGCACGAACACCCAGCCCGTATTCAGCAGCGCATCGGCCATAGTGCCGGGGTTCTGCAGCCGGATCTGCCGGGCCGTGAGCACGTCAATCTGCTGGGGAATATCGGCCTTGCGCTCCAGCACCCGGTTCGCCGACACCACCACTTCGTTCAGCCCGATAACCCGGCTCGAATCGGGGGAGTACTGCTGAGCCAGTGCCGGGAGGCTGGCAGCCAAAACCAATAGAGCGGATAGCGGGTGTTTCATGGGGGCGGCGCAGAAGTAATTTTATTGCGCCAGCACTGCCACGCACTTCAGCTCAATAGCAATGGGCGTGGGCAGGCAGTTCACCTCCACCGTGGTGCGGCAGGGCTGGCTGGTGGCGAAATACCCGGCGTACAGCCGATTGTAGACGTGAAAGTCGTCCTGCATATTGGTCAGAAACACGGTCACGTCCACCAGATCTTCCCAGCGGGCCCCGGCTTCTTCCAGAATGTAGCGCACGTTCCGGAATACGGCGTGACACTGGCTCTCGAAGTCGTAGCTCAGGATGTTGCCGTCTTCGTCCAGCTCGACGCCCGGCACGGCTTTCTGACCGCGCTGGCGGGGGCCCACGCCGGAGAGGAACAACAGGTTGCCGGCCCGGCGGGCGTGCGGATAAAGCCCGACCGGCTCGGGGGCGCGGCTGGAGTTGTGGGTGGTAGAAGTTTCGTCAGGTGCCATGGGGTTAAAACTACCGAATTCCGGCGCAATCCGTAAGGAGGAAATTTCGTTTTGTGGCTGGTGTGGTTGTTGTCGTTCGCGCTGCCCTCCGCTTACTCCTAATCCTGCTCCTATGCTCCCGTCCGTCCGTCAGCTGATGTTGCTCCTGGCACTCAGCGCTGTCTCGCTCCCCGCCGTTCAGGCGCAGAAAAAGACCAAGGCCAAACTCAAGGCGCCGAAAGTGCAGGCCGACGCAATCTACGATGCCGTGCAGAAACCCGCCGTGCCCATTGGGGGCGTACAAGGCTACGCCGACTACCTGGAAAAAAACCAGCAGTATCCGACCAAAGCCCTGCAAAGCGGCCACGAAGGCACCGTCAACGTGACTTTCGTGGTGGAGAAGACCGGGGTTATTTCCAACGTGGCCGTGCTCCAGGCAACGGAGCCGGAGCTGGATGCGGAAGCCCTTCGCCTGATCAGGGGCGGGCCGAAGTGGACGCCGGCCGAGCACCGCGGCGGTAAGGTCCGGCAGCGCGTCACCATCCCGATTTCCTACCACCTGCCCCTGGGGGCCGGCGGCCCGGCCCCGGCCGTGGTGGATGGACAACCCGTGAAGCCTGCGGTCGGTACCACCGGAGCCCCGGCACCCACGCTCGTCACGGCCGAGCAGCCCGCCCGGCCCGTGGGCGGTACCGAGGTCTTTTTCGAGTGGATTCAAAAAAACCAGAAGTACCCCAACCTGGCCCGGCAGCGCAAAGTGGAAGGCCGCGTGCCGGTGGAGTTCGTAATCCAGAAAGACGGCTCCCTGACCGACGTGAAGCTGGCGGGCAAGCGCCTGGGTTCGGGCCTCGATGAGGAAGCGCTACGGCTGATTAAGTCGGCGCCGAAATGGCTGCCGGCGCAGTTTCAGGGGCAGCCGGTGAAGCAAAAGATGGTCTTGCCGGTTATCTTTCAGCTGTAGAGTTCGGCTGAGGTATTCTCTCTGATCACCGCGTTCTTTGAGCGGGCTGAACGTACGGGCGGGGTAGCTAAGGGCTCCCTGCCGCAGTCTGTTTATCCTCCGGGGCTTCTCCCTCAAAGTACTGGCCGCAGCCTGCCGTCTTGCCTAAAGTTCTTCCTTTCTATTTCCGTTATGCTTACCTCCTTGCCTTTGCTTTCTGCCCCGCCCGTTGCCCCAATGCCCCCGTTGCCCGCCCCGGTTGGTGAGCTGACCATCTGGCCCTACCAGGCCCGCTTCCGGCAAGCGGCCCAGGCCATTGCGGAGGGCATTTTTGAGGTACTGGATGAGGAGCTGGACTCCAACGTCCTGCTGGTAGGCATTCCACTCCCTCAGCCTGGCGCCGAAGCAACCGCGGCCTGCCTGGAACCCGCCGACTGTGGCCTTGACTTCCGTCACTTCCGCGACGTGCTGGCCCGGGGGCAGCATTTCCAGCGCACGGAACCCTGGCCCCTGCCCGACCGGGACCATATGACGACTGAAATGGCCGCTCGCCGCCACCAGGCCCTGGGCCTGCGCCGGGCCATGCAGGAAGCCCTCGACACACTCGATACGCCCACGGGTCGGCACCAGTCCTTCGCCGGCTGGCCCATCCGGATCGGCGGCTACTATGTGATGACGGTGTTGCAGCTGAACCGGAAGGCCTTGCGCCTGCACCCGTCGCTGCGCCCCAACCGCTTTTACACCGACGGCCGCCCGTTGGCCGCTTCGCTGATTACGGCGGCCATTTTCCGCTTCCACGAGGAGTGCGTGAAATCCTTGACGGAACCCGAACCCGGCTCCGGCCTGTTGGTACGTCCCCGCGAAACCGAAGAGCTGGTGCGGGCCGCCGGTAAGCTGCTCATGGATACGCCGGCCCAGGCCCTGGGTATGAGTCCGGCTACGGCCAAGCTGTTTACCACCTGCAACACCATTTCCTCCCTGCGCTACGAGGGGGCCGAGGGCGTGGGCAAGCTGCTGCTGGCCAGGCGCCGGCATCCCAACCTGGAAGAGGTCTTTGCCCTTACCTGCCCTACGCCCCTCACCGATTACCGGGCCGTGCGCAAGCTGCTCGAGATGACCACGGCCGACGTGAGCCTGCTCGCCGACGGCGAAAACGTGTACGCCCTGGGTCGTCAGATTGGCCCTTACGACGCCACCCGGGAAGATCTGTTTCTGGTCAATTTCGTAACCCACTACGCCTGGGAGTTTCAGCACGACGGCAAGGTGCTGATGCGCAGTCATTATGGCCTGCCCAGTTTGCCCCGCACCCGCCTGAACCGCTCCAAATTCCGCAAGGACCTCAAGCGGATCTTCACCCTCACCGACCCCGTGAAGGTGGAGCGCCTCTGGGACGTGGTGCTGGAAGCCAGCCGCCAGAAGCACGGCACGCTGGTAGTGGTAACGACGGAAGCCCTGGCCGAAGCCGACCGCCTCAAGCTCCAATGCACCCTTATCGAGCCCGTGCCGCTCACCCCGCTCATCACCCGCCTCATCACCGCCATCGACGGCGCGGTGCTGGTCGATCCGGAATCGTACTGCTATTCCATCGGCGTCATCCTCGACGGCAAGGCCTCGGGCAACGGCACCAGCACCCGCGGGGCCCGCTACAACTCGGCTATCCGCTACGTGGAAAGCAGCCCCTACCCCTGCATGGCCATCGTGGTCAGTGAAGATGGGCTGGTCGACGTGATTACCAAGGATAGCAACCGGGAGGAGTAGTCCGGCTGGTATCCCGCTCTGCCATTGCGCGGCGTCAGCCATTCCGCGCCTGAAGCGGCATCAATCCGTGCTGAACAATAAGCTAAGCTTGGTTAACCGGCAAGCCCCGACGGATGCTAACGTTGGGGCTTTCTGATTTACCAGCGTTGGGCACATTTGAGAGGACGGGTTGCTTCGCTCTGCTCGCAACGACAGTCGGGGTTTACTGCTTCGCCCGGTACGACCACGTGATGCGGAATACGGCCACCGTGTCGCCGGCTTCATCCACGCCGGTGCTGGTGCATACCACGGTGCGGCCTTCGCCGGTGGCGCGGCTGTCGGCAATGGCCTGGGCAATGCGCAGCCCGTCGGTGCTGGTGAAGGAAATCAGGCCCACGGCTTTCTTGGTAAACTCCGCTTCCATGCCCACGACCAGCATCGACACGCGGCCACCCTGGGTGTTCATCATGGAAAGTACGCCGCTGGCCATTTCGGCCGCCATGCTGAGGCAGGCGAAGTAGATACTGCGGAACGGATTTTTGGTCAGGTACTTAAAGGGGACCGTGACGGTAGCCCGCTCCGGCGTGATTTCACGCAGGCGCAGTCCGGCCAGATACGCCATCGGCAGGCTGCGCAGCATGAACAGCCGCAGCTTCACGGGGTTGGCAATGGTACGCCGGAACGCGGCCGCCTGGGGCGTATCGGTAGGGGCAGTAAAGGCGGAGGTAGCGGTTGGGGTCATGAGCCAAAAGGTAGCGCCAGGTGGCAGCGATGATTCAAGTTAGCGCTTTTTGGAGGAAGCCGGGGGTGTTTTCCCAGCTGGTTTCGTGACGGCGGGGTACACGACCAGCTCCTTGTACGTCGACACCGGATCAGTTTCGCGCCGAAAGTCCAGCTCCTCCAGCACCCCGATAACCAGCTCAGTCGTGGTGTAAACGATGTTGCCATCCAGCAGATGCCCGCCGATAGTGCGGCCCGTGGAGTCGGCCACGGCCAGGTGCAGATGGCTGCCATTGGTAGAAAGCGTGCCGACCAGGGACACGATTTCAAAATGCCCCTTATATACCGTGGGGCCGGGCTGGTTGGCCAGCCGCAGCGTGGTCGTGGTCAGGCTGCCCACGCAGGTGACCATGGCCCCGGCCCGGATGCGGTGCTGCTCGGTGAAAGCCAGCAGCTGCCGGCGCAGGTCGTCGCCGGGGCGCAGCCGCAGGGCGTAGGTGCGCATAGGCGAAGCAAGGGCAGCTGGGGACGACATAGGAACAGACGTTTTCTGCTGGGCCAGGGCCACCGTGGCCCCCAGACAAAGCACTAACAAACACAGACGACGCATAAAGACGGGGTATCGAGCTTCAAAGGTAAGCGCCGAAGTCGAGGGTGGCCCTGATGCCCCGAAGTTTCTCCCGCCCCCGCCCCAGGAAAACAAAAAAACCGACTTTCGCCGGCCTTTTCCGCTTTCGTCTGGCGGTCTACCGGTTAAACCGGACGTCGCCGTAGCGGACTTTCACGTTCACGTTGCCCGCATTGCGCACGGGCACTACGCCAAAACGGCCCTGCGTATCACTCGACGACGAGGTGCTTTCCTCGGCATCCACCCGCACCAGCCGCTTGTCGACCAGCAGCTTGCCATGCTGGGTGTTCACGTCGAAATTGAAGCCCGCCCCGTCCGGGAAGTTCAGCAGAATGGTGCTGTAGCCCCCATCCACGTTGATGGCCCGGAAATTAGGCCCCGTAGTGCGCACTTCGAACGACGGACAATACTGCACCGCCATATCCAGCCGCTCGTCCAGCCTGTCGATGCTGAATTTGGAATAGCCCGAGGTGCCGCGCAGGCTACGCACGGTCCCCAAAGCGACGTCGCCGTATTTGCTGTGGACCGTCAGGTCCTGCACCGTTCCCATGTCGACGTCAGAGTAGTTGTTGCGCAGCATCACCGTCTGGCCCTCATCAAGGCGCAGCCGGGAGTAGGAAGCCTCGATGCTGGCGTTGCGGACGAAGCTGATTGCCGCCTGCCCATTGCCCACCCGGACCAGATTCCGGGCCCCTTCCAGCCGCCCCGCGCGCAGGGAGCCGTACTCTACGGCCAGCTCCGTGTTGCCGGTCAGGTCGTTGCTGATGCTGATTTCGCCGAAGGAGTTATACACCCGCAGGGGCGTATTCCGGGGCAGCCAGATGGTGTAGTTGACCTCGTAGAGCTTGGTTCGGCTCGAGCAGGCTTTGGGCATGGCTCCGAAGTACGACCGGAAGGCAATACCCCCGGTTTCAACGTCCTGCTCCCGGCTTTGCACCTGCATCATATCCAGCAGCAGCTGGGCTTTTTCCTCCGTGTCGGCGCGGCTGACCATTTCCACGTCGGTGCGAATCTCATGGCGGCTCCAGGTGTTGATCTGCACGCGGCCGTAGCGGGTTTCTACTGAGTAGGACCGACCGGCCACGGCAGGGTAAGTGCGGCTCAGCTTACGCGTTTTTTCGATACCCAGACCGGGCTGCCCTTCTACCGGTGACCCGGAAATAGCGGGCCGGGGCTCCTGATCATTCGGTCCCGCCGCCGGTAACGGATCAGCCTCGAACCGGGGCCCGGCGCAGGCAAACCCGGCGAGCAGAACCGGGGTGATGGCGGAACGGTCCTTCGCCCTGACGCCAGTGGCTAACAGCAGCAAAGCCAGTAGGGCAAATCCTCGTTGGCGCCCGAATTCAGTCATTTTCATGGCTTGGGAGGAGTTTCGGAATACTCCTGCACCTGAGCCCGGGTGCGCAGCTGCTGATTCAGAATATCAAGCCGGATCTGCAGGTTGCGGTTCATGGCATCGAGCACCACACTGGGCTCCGGATTGCGGGTCAGCTCCGTTTTCAGCTGCTGGTAGGTAGAGTCCAGCGTCGTCAGTTCCCGCTTCCAGTCGCCGGAGCCCGCTTTCAGCTGAGCATCCAACTCGTTGAGCTCCGTTTGCCGCTCCCGGATCTGAATGGCGTAGTAGTTTTCCATGCGGAGCACGGCTGCCGCCACACGCTGAGCGGGCGCCTCAGTGGCCGCCGTAGCGACTGGCTCAGCCCCCAAACCGAAGGGATTTTCCGTAGCCTGCTCATCTGTCGAAGGCAACAGCGCCGTGATGGTAGCCGCCCCTGTCCGCGTCCAGGCGGCCTGGCCGGAATTTTTGGTCCAGATGCCGATTCCGGCTAACAGCAGCAAGATCAGAGTAGCGGCAATACCGTAGGCGTAGGGCTTGCGGGCAGGTGATGCGTCGGAAGCAAACCACCGGGGCCGGAGTGGAAGGATGCGCAAAGGGGCCCCGGCCGGCGCAGCTTCCGGGGCCGGCGCGTCCAGATCCTGCTCAATGGCATCCCACAACTCCGGGCGGGGCTCGAACGCGTCGAAATCGGCGCGGTGACGCCCGACAAAGTCCTCAAGTCCGGTTTTATTCTCTTTCATACTAGTGGTTGTACGCACATTTCTTTCCCGGCTCAGGGTTCCCGGCCAGCTTTGATCCCGTCCGGGCAACGGGCCGGGTGAACTACAATCCGTGGTTACGGGCCAGCTCCAGCAGCTTCTTACGCGCCCGGCTGTACTGCGATTTGGAGGTCGACTCCGTGATGTTCAGGATGCCCGCTATTTCGGCGTGGTCATAGCCTTCGAGCAGGTACAACGACAGCACCACCCGGTAGCCATCGGGCAACTGCTGGACGCAGCGCCGCACTACATCAGCCCGCCACGACATCTCCTCCGGGTCCGACTCATTTTCCTCGTCTCCGCTGGGGGCATCGTGCTGCTCAGCCAGCGGCACCAGCGACAACCGGCGGTTACGCAGGCAGTTAATGCTCTTGTTGATGACAATCCGCTTCAGCCACGAGCCAAACGAGGAATCCCCCTTGTAGCTGTGCAGCTCGCGAAAGGCACTCAGAAACGACTCCTGCAGCACATCCTCCGCCTCCGCATAGTCGCCGGTGATGCGTACCGAGGCGTTGAACATGGCCTTGGCGTAGCGTTTGTAAATCTCGGCCTGGGCCCGTCGGTCGCCCAGCCGGCAGCGCTCCACGAGGGAGGCGTTGATATCGGTGTACGCAAATGCCTCCATAGGATCCTGGATTGGGGGTGAGCTGGAATCTGAGGGAGAGTAAATATCCAACTTTCCGGGCTAAGCGGCTAGGCCTGATGGCTAAGTGCGGAAAAGACAAGCGGCCGGGAATGAAGTTGCACGGCCCTGCCGAAATACGAACGGAACGCCGCCGCCGGGCCTTGCAGGGACTCCGTAAGGATTGGAACACAAAAATTCCCTTCTCCTATCCCCCGGCTGAGTATTTACTTCCCGGGTGGGGCCAAACGGCCGCGGAGCCACCCTGACACCAGCAGGTGGTTTCACCGACAAGGCCCGCCCGGTAGTACCGGACGGGCCTTGTTACCAGTGGGCAAAACCTGACTTACACGTCGAACTTGATGCCCTGAGCCAGGGGGAGCTGGTCGGAGTAGTTGATGGTGTTGGTCTGGCGGCGCATGTATACCTTCCAGGCGTCGGAGCCGGACTCGCGGCCCCCGCCGGTTTCCTTCTCGCCCCCGAAAGCGCCGCCGATTTCAGCACCCGAGGTGCCGATGTTCACGTTGGCAATGCCGCAGTCGGAACCGGTCTGCGACAGGAAAGCCTCGGCTTCGCGCATGTTCAGGGTGAAGATGCTCGACGACAGGCCCTGCTTCACGCCGTTTTGCAGCGCAATGGCTTCTTCCACGCCGCCGCTGTACCGGATCAGGTACAGAATGGGCGCGAAGGTTTCTTCCTGCACCGTGTGGTACTCGTTGCGGGCTTCCACCAGCGCGGGCGTCACGTACGTCCCCGTTGGGTAGTCGGCCCCGGCCAGCACTTCGCCGCCGATGAGCAGCGTACCACCTTCGGCCTGTACCGCCGTCAGGGCTTTGGTGAACATGTCCACGGCCTGCTTATCGATGAGCGGACCGACGAGGGTGCCTTCCTGCAAAGGGTTACCGATGGGCAGCTTGGGGTAGATGGCC
The DNA here is from genome assembly GCF_039539565.1 of Hymenobacter fastidiosus. Classification (NCBI taxonomy): domain Bacteria; kingdom Pseudomonadati; phylum Bacteroidota; class Cytophagia; order Cytophagales; family Hymenobacteraceae; genus Hymenobacter; species Hymenobacter fastidiosus. The sequence continues at coordinate 28,003 of NZ_BAABDJ010000032.1, forward strand.
AGCAGCCGCTGCTTCACATCCTCGAAGATGGACTCGTGAATGATGAGGCGGCGCGTGGTAGTGCAACGCTGGCCGGCGGTACCCACAGCCCCGAACACCACGGCGCGCATGGCCATGTCGAGGTCGGCGTGCGGGGTAAGGATAATGGCATTGTTCCCCCCCAGCTCCAGCAGGGCCCGGCCCAGACGGCCGCCGACTACTTCGCCTACTTTCTTGCCCATACGGGTGCTGCCGGTCGCCGATACCAGCGGCACCCGCGTGTCGGCAGCCATAGCGGCCCCGATTTCAGCCCCGCCGATGATGACGTTGAACACGCCTTCGGGCACGTCATTCTCCGCCAGCACGTCCCGGATGATGTGCTGCACGGCTACGGCTACCAGCGGGGTTTTCTCCGAAGGCTTCCAGATGCTCACGTCGCCGCACACGGCGGCCAGCATGGCGTTCCAGCTCCACACCGCTACCGGGAAGTTGAAAGCCGAGATGACGCCCACGATACCCAGCGGCTGGTACTGGTCGTACATGCGGTGAGCCGGCCGCTCGGAGTGCATGGTAAAGCCGTGCAGCTGGCGCGACAGGCCCACGGCGAAGTCGCAGATGTCAATCATTTCCTGCACTTCCCCCAGGCCCTCCTGCATGATCTTGCCCATCTCGTAGCTCACCAGCTTGCCCAGCGGCTCCTTGAACTCGCGCAGCTTATTGCCAATCTGGCGCACGATTTCGCCGCGCTTGGGAGCCGGCATCAGCCGCCAGGTTTTAAACGCTTCCTGGGCCGTGCGCACTACCTGCTCGTAGTCTTCGACGGAAGCCATGCTCACCGCGGCAATCGGGTGGCCGTCGGCGGGCGAGTGGATGGTTTTGGCCGTAGCAGCCGATACGCGGCCCCATTGCCGGCCGGTACTGTAGGCCGCATTCTGGGGCTGCACGCCTAGTTCGCGCAGAACGTGCTGAATGCCGTGCGGATCGGCAGGGGCCGGGGCGTCGCCGGTGGCAACGGCTTCTTCGAAGGCTTGCTTCATGGGAAAGTGGATGGAGTGGATGGGATGTTTTACCGGGTAAAGTACCGAAGCGCAAAGCTAGTAAAATAGGCGCGGGCCAAGCGGTGGCAGGTTATCGAAAGCCTCCCCGGCCTGGTGCCATCAGCCCTGTAGTGCGAAGGCCGGATTGCGGCCCGGTATTCTCCTTTCCTCAGAATCGTGGCCGATGCTCCCTGCCAGGGAAGTGTATCTTTGCGCATTATGCATACTATACCGCCTACCCCCCCGGCGTTCGATTTCCTGAACCTGGCCTACCGTCCCGACCTGAATATGCTCACCGTGCGCTGGCTACGGGCGGTTACGTTTGAGGAACTTCGGCAAGGGTTTCAGGCGGTCCTGTCGGAAGGCCTGCACTACGGGGCCACCCGCTGGCTGGTTGATGTGCGCCGGCGGACCGAAATGGATGTGGTTCCTTCCCAATGGGTAGCCCAGCAGCTCTTGCCCGAAGCCGCGGCTAAAATGGCCCCCACAGTGCTCTACGTGGCCTATCTGCTTTCTCCCAGTCGTGCTGACCAGCTTCAGTCCGACCCGCCGTTGCGGGCCGCCGCGCAGGGAGCCCAGTCGCCCAGCCAACCCTACCGCCTGCAGACTTTTCTCGACGAAGGCCTAGCCGTGCGCTGGCTGCAGGCCAATGTCGTTTCGTAAGCAGTCAGCATACGTCGGGCTGCTAACCTAAAAGAGCGGCTGCCAGATGGCAGCCGCTCTTTTAGGTTTCCTGAGTTCTACGCGTTAGTTCGACTGACCAATCGGATAGTACGCTTTGCGGCCGTCAGGATACACGCCTTCTACCAGCGTACCGTCGCCGTTTTTGGCGTCGTCCAGGTAGCGCTGCACGTCCTGCGGGTTGTTTACCCGGTTCTTGTCGATACGGGTGATGATAAAGCCATCGGCAATGCCGGTTTCCTTGAAGTTGGAACCCTTGATACCGCTGATTTTAGCGCCTCCCTCCAGGCCCAGCTTGCTAAGCTCCTGCCGGGTTACCGGCGAAAGGGTAGCGCCTTCATACTTCAGCCCGGTGTTCTCGCGCACTACATCAGTCGTGCCGGTGGCATTGCGCAGGATAGCACTGGTACTGCGGGCATCGGAGCCGCGCAGGTAGCCGACCTTGATGTTGTCGCCAGGGCGGAAACGGGCCACCTGCTCCTGCAGCTGCGACGACGTATTCACCTTCACGCCGTTGATCTCGGTGATGATGTCGCCCTCTTTCAAGCCCGCGGCGGCGGCAGCGCTGTTGGGCGTCAGCCCTACCACGTACACGCCGTTGAGGGTGCTGAGCTTTTTCTCCGAAGCCAGCGTGGCGTCTACTTCGCGCATGTTCACGCCCAGCAGAGCGCGCTGCACTACTTTATACTTCAGCAAGTCGTCGATTACCTTGCTGACAATGGAGCTGGGCACGGCGAAGGAATAGCCCTCGAAGGCGCCGGTGCGCGAAGCAATGGCGGAGTTGATGCCGATCAGGTCGCCGTTCAGGTTCACCAGCGCGCCCCCGGAGTTGCCGGGGTTTACTACGGCATCAGTCTGCAAAAACGACTCAATACCCATGCCCTGCCGGTCGCGCAGAATGTTGATGTTGCGGCCCTTGGCTGAAATAATGCCCGCCGTGACGGTGGAATTCAGGTTGAAGGGATTCCCCACGGCCAGCACCCACTCCCCTACTTTCACGTTGTCGGAATTGCCGTAGCGCACGAAGGGCAGGTTGTCGGCTTTCACTTTGAGCAAGGCCAGGTCGGTGTTCGGATCGGTACCGACCAGCTCCGCCTGAAACTTGCGCTTGTCGTCCATCACCACCTCAATCTTATCGGCCTTGTCGATTACGTGATTATTCGTCACGATGTAGCCATTGGCCGCGATAATAACCCCCGAGCCCGAACCAACCTGGGGGCCCTGCTGCCCGTGGAACTGTTCGGCATCATCGCCGAAGAACTGGCGCAGGAAGGGGTCCATCCGCATAGCGGCGTTGTTGTCGCTTTTCTTGGCCCCGTACTCGGTCATGACGTGAACCACCGCCGGCGTTACCGAGGAGGCCGCAGCCACGAAGTTAAGGCCTTCCGGCACCACGTAATTACTGTTCTTCAGCTCGCTGGTGTAGCGCACGTTGGGGTCGGCAGCTACTACGGGGGCGCTGGTACGCGCGGGCTCCAGTAGCTTGTACCCACCCACGGCTACTCCGCCACCAAGAATTGCGGAACCGAGCAGGCCGAGCATCATCTGTTTTGCTTGCATGGGTGTTAAAATGAGAGTTGGTTATAAAAAAGGAAAGAAAGACCGGGCAAAAACGCAGGCTGACCTAATCGGCCGGTCCACTAACGTCAGAGTCACGGAGCGTGGTATAGAGTTGCACTCCACGTTTTAGATCTACAACAGCCGCGCCAACAAAAAAGACACCGCCGGAGTGCCTTTTTTGTTGGCGCGGCCAAAGGCTTAACGCACTTTGATGTGGTGCCTGGTTGTTTTTTCGCTGTCAGAGGGCCGCATGAGCAACAGCTCAAAGCCCGCGGCCGGCTCCAGAATATCGGCCGGGGGCCCGCAGCAAGGGCCGGAAGTAGTTGAGGCCGTCTGCGAGTCGCGCAGCAATTCGCTCAATACTGAGTTGAACGCAGCGCGGGAAGGCCGGACGGAAGGGTGGTTGTGATACAGCAGAGCTGCCATGGCAGCAGGCTGTTCAGGTGAAGACCAGAAACCAAAGCGGTACCCCTGCCGCCATAAATTCTGTACCATTTGCCACCGGGCCACCTAGCAGGACCCAAAGCCCTGATTGTACCCATCCTGATTTGTCAGTATTTCAGCTTAAGCCCAATAAACCACCCCCTAAACTCTCCATTTGGCTATTCTTGCATCAGCCTCGAAAGCCATTTTGGCAGTCCTCCTTACCAAGTAAAGTGGCTAGTGCTGGGTGGGCAACGACTGCCGCTCGGGCGCCGCTGCAGCGGCGCCCACGGTGAAGCGTAGGTCCAGGCCGACAGCGGGCGTCACGTAGTTCACCTTGCCCCCGCTGACTTGGTTACCCAGGGCATCAAAGAAAGGCAAGGAGTTGCGGTAGGCCGTTTGGAAGGCAACCCACGGCGTCAGATCGAAGCTGGGGGAGAGGCGCACACCCACTTCCCCGCGCAGGTTGCCAAAGTCGATGAAGCGCTCCTTCAGCTCCTCGTCGTCGCGCTGCAGGCGCAGGTAAGCGGCAGCCTCATAGGCCAGGCGGGGCCGCAGGGATATTCTGTTCAGCGCAAACACGTGCTCGGCGTCGAGGCGCAGGCGGACCAGGGCGCGGTTATAAAACTGGCTTTCGCCGAGCAGGCTATTGCCCAGGGCATACTCCAGGCCCAGGCGCTGGCCCAGGCTTACCGGGCCGGCTTTACTGAGGTGACGCACCAGCAAACCGGGCGTGACGATACCGGGCAAGCCCAGCAGCTCGCCGTTGCCCTGATTGCCCTGCGGCACGTAGCGCACGGTGGCTCCCCCGCTCCACTGGGTGGTCCAGAAATGCTCGTAGCCTACCCGAAACTGGCCAAACTCCACTCCAGGGGTAGAGTAGCGGCGGGTGGCGCCCACCAGGTTGAAGGATGTCAGCAGATAGTCATTCCCCGACAGGGCTATTTCGAGCTGCGCCTCGGGCATCAGGGCGGCGCCCCCGGGGAAAGTCTGCCGCTGCTGGGCGGCGGCCCCCGTAGAAACGAGCAGGCCGGCGGCCAGTAGAAAACAAGACTTGGGATGCATAGCTACAGATATAGCGTAAAGGAAGGAACAATGGTACGCTAGTGCTGGGCCAGCTCCTGCAGCGTGAGCCAGGCCATCAGGCCGGGCCCCACCTCCAGGGCTTTATGGTCGATGTCGAAGGTGGGCGTGTGCACGGAGGCGCCAAAGCGGCCGTCGGCGGCGCGGGTGCCCAGGCGGTAGAAGCAGGCATCCGCAGACTGCGAGAAGTAAGCAAAGTCCTCGGCCGCCATCCACTGGTCCAGCTCCACCACATTTTCGGCGCCCAGATATTCTTCGGCCGCGGCACGGGTACGGGCCGTGAGTTGGGGCTCGTTTTCGAGGTAGGGGTAGCCCCGCCGGATTTCCAGCTCACAGGTAGCGCCCATCGACTCGGCCAGGCCTTCGACCAGCTTGCGCAGGTGCCCGTGGGCTTCCTCGCGCCACTCCTCATTCAGGGTGCGGAACGTGCCTTCCAGGTACACTTCGTTGGGAATGACGTTGGTAGCGCCGTTGGCAATGACTTTGCCGAACGACAGCACCGAGGGCAGCTTGGGGTTGGCCCGCCGGCTTACAATCTGCTGGGCCGCCACGATGATGTGCGCCGCCACCAGCACCGGATCGAGGTTTTGCTCGGGCATGGCCCCGTGCCCGCCTTTGCCGCGCACGGTCAGGTAAAGCTCGTCGGTGCTGGCCATGTAGCGGCCGGGCCGCAGCCCGATTTTACCGGCGGGCAGGTAGGGAAATACGTGCTGGCCCAGCACGCTGACGGGGGCGGGATTTTCCAGTACGCCTTCCTTAATCATCAGCGAAGCGCCCCCGGGCAGCTTTTCCTCACCAGGCTGAAAAATCAGCTTCACCGTACCCTCAAACTCGTCGCGCAGCTGACTCAGGATGCGGGCGGTGCCCAGCAGCGACGACGTGTGCACGTCGTGGCCGCAGGCGTGCATCACGCCGGAGTTTCGGGAGCGGTACGGCACGTCGTTCTGCTCCTCGATAGGCAGCGCATCCAGATCAGCCCGCAGCGCAACCACGCGCTTGTGCGGGTTACGGCCCTCAATCAGGGCTACCAGCCCCGTAGTGGCCATAGCCTGGGGCTGCAGGCCCAGCTTTTCCAGCTGTTCCTTCACGAAGGCCGCCGTCTGGAATTCCACAAACGAAAGCTCCGGGTGGGCGTGCAGGTGCTGGCGCAGGGCCACGATATCGGCGGCGGCGGCGGCGGCCAGGGTTTTGATACGAGGAAGCAGGTGGTGCATAGGCTGGAGCAGCAAAATCATCCGTCATTCTGAGCTTGCGCAGGATGACGGATTTATAGGAGGAGAGTTCTACTAACCTAAAAAGTCGTCTTGTTCAGGACCACCTGCGTGGATTCCAGCTCCGCTTTCGGGGCTAGGGGTCGAATACGGAGCATAGCCTGCTCGGCTTCCAGCCGCGTGAGGTAGTCGCCGACCCAGAGGCGGAAGATGGGCTGCTTAAAGGTCAGGTAGTCGGTTTCTTCGGGGTAACGGCTGATGATAGCCCGGCGCACGGCCATGGCCTGGTCGCGCTCCAGCCCGATATAGGCCAGAATCCGGAAGCCCTGGGCGTACTTCACGTTCTGGTTGGTGAAGGCCTGGTCGCGCAGACGCTGCTCAATCTGGGCATTCACCTGATTGGCCGGCGGGACGAACGTGCGGGCGGCCGCGGGGGACGAGGCGGCCGGCTTGGGCGCGGGGAAACCCGGCCGGTAGCGGCTCAGGTCTTCGGGGGCCACGGCGGCCCGGCGGGTGGTATCGGGGACCTGGGTGGCGCTGGTAGCGGCGGGCACGGCAGCGGCGCAGGCAGCCAGCGACAGCAGGACGGGAAATAGCAGCACGTTACGAAGCGGAGTTTTCATTTTCTGCCAGCAAAGCTACGCTATTGGAGGATCCAATCCGGTCGGCCCCGGCGGCCACCAGGACGAGGGCGGCGGCGCGGGTCCGGATTCCGCCCGCTGCTTTGATGCGCATACTACCCGGCAACGAGCGGCGCATCAGCTCAATATCGGCCACCGAAGCGCCCCGGCTGGCAAAGCCGGTAGAGGTTTTTACGAAGTCCGCCCCCGCATCGACGCAGAGCTGACAGGCCCGCACGATTTCCTCATCCGTGAGCAGGGCGGTTTCGATGATAACTTTCAGCAGCGCGCTTTTGAAGTGACACAGCTCCGCCAGCTGCCCGATTTCGTCCTCCACTTCCTCCAGCCGCCCCGATTTGAAGGCGGCCACGTTGATAACCATGTCCAGCTCGATGGCGCCGTCCGTCAGCGCCTGGTGGGCCTCGAAGAACTTGACCTTGGTAATCTGGTAGCCCAGCGGAAACCCGATAACGGTGCAGACCGGGATGCCGGTACCGTAGAGCTGCTCGGCGGCATAGCGTACGTAGCAGGGCGGCACGCACACCGAAGCAAACCGGGCCTGGGCGGCCTCGGCGCACAGCTGGGCAATCTGGTCCTGGGTAGCGTCGGGGCGCAGCAGCGTGTGGTCGATGCGGGCGGCCAGATCGGTAAAGGTTTTGCTCATCAGGATGCGGGGCTATAAACGAGTAGTGGCAGGCAGCGCCCCTCGGGAACCACCTGCCACTTAATAGTACTCATTTTCCGGCAAGTCGGGTTTACTAATCTACCAGCACGCAGCGGTTGTGGGTCAGGTCATCTTCCACGCTCTTGTACTTCACGTCGCGCACGATGCGGCCGTCCATGTACTGCACGCTGACTTTCTCGTTGCGGTTGGCCACTTTCTGACTGCGCATCGGCACCTGCTTTTCTAACACCGGAGCCGGCTCGGGACCCATGTCCTCGGGACCCGCGCCCAAGGATATCGACGATATTTCCTTCTCGGCCTTCAGCTTGGGAGCCGGGGCGGGCTTGGGCAATTCATCTTCGATGTAGTACTCTACCTCGTCGGCGTGGCCGGCCTGCTGATTCATGGGCACGTCGGCTTTGAACAGGAAGGCCACGGTTTCCTCATTCACCTTGCCGATCATCTGCTTGAAGAGCTCAAACGACTCAAACTTGTAGACCAGAAGCGGGTCTTTCTGCTCGTATACCGCGTTCTGCACCACCTGCTTGAGGTCGTCCATCTGACGCAGGTGCTGGGTCCAGGCCGTATCGATAACCGACAGCACAATGACTTTCTCCATGCCGCGGATGGCCTCGTGGCCGCCGTTCTGCTGGGCCTTGCGCAGGTTGGCCACGGCCGTTACCTGCTTGCGGCCATCGGTGAAGGGAATAGCAATGTTTTCGTAGGGCGCATTCTGGCTCAGCAGGTCGTTGACCAGCGGCAGGGTGTTGCCGGCAATGTGCTCGTTCTTGCTCTGGTAGTAGCCCAGGGCCTCGTCGTAGAGCTTCTGGCTAAGCGGGGCCGCGGGCAGGGTGCTGAACGTGTTCTGGGCAATATGGGTGTCGTACCCAAACACGCGGATGACGGCCAGCTTGAAGTCTTCGTAGTCGCCCGAGACTTTATGCCCTTCGGCAATGGCGTCGCACACGTCGTAAATCATGTTCCAGATGTCCAGCTCCAGCCGCTCGCCGAACAGGGCATTGCGGCGGCGCTTGTACACCACTTCGCGCTGGGCGTTCATCACGTCGTCGTACTCCAGCAGGCGCTTGCGGGTACCGAAGTTGTTCTCCTCCACTTTCTTCTGAGCGCGCTCAATGCTGCTCGTAATCATGGAGTGCTGAATTACCTCGCCTTCCTCCAGCCCCATGCGGTCCATGAGCTTGGCAATGCGATCGGAGCCGAACAGGCGCATCAGGTTGTCTTCCAGGCTCACGAAGAACTGGGACGAGCCCGGGTCGCCCTGGCGGCCGGCGCGGCCCCGCAGCTGCCGGTCGACGCGGCGGCTTTCATGGCGCTCGGTACCGATAATGGCCAGGCCACCCGATTCCTTAGAGGTTTCGCGCAGCTTAATGTCGGTGCCCCGACCCGCCATGTTGGTGGCAATGGTCACGGTGCCGGGGAAGCCCGCGCCGGCCACGATTTCGGCTTCGCGCTGGTTTTGCTTGGCGTTGAGCACCTGATGGGTGATGCCCTTGAACTTCAGCATCCGGCTTACCAGCTCCGAAATTTCCACCGAGGTGGTACCTACCAGCACCGGCCGGCCGGCTTTCACCAGTTCCTGAATCTCGTCGGCTACGGCGTTGTACTTCTCGCGTACCGTTTTGTACACCTTGTCGTGCTCATCCTTGCGCGAAATGCCGCGGTTGGTCGGAATCACGACCACGTCAAGCTTGTAGATTTCCCAGAACTCGCCGGCTTCGGTTTCGGCCGTACCGGTCATGCCGCCCAGCTTGTGGTACATGCGGAAGTAGTTCTGCAGCGTCACCGTGGCATACGTCTGGGTGGCGTCTTCCACGCGCACGTTTTCCTTGGCCTCGATAGCCTGGTGCAGGCCGTCGGAGTAGCGGCGGCCTTCCATGACGCGGCCGGTCTGCTCATCCACGATTTTCACCTTCCCGTCGTCGGTCAGAATGTACTGGTCATCCTTCTCAAACAGCGTATAGGCCTTCAGCAGCTGGTTCACGGTATGCACCCGCTCGCTCTTCTCGTTATAATCGGCCATGAGCTGCTCCTTCTGGTGGAGCTTGTCCTCGGTGCCAATCGCCACGTTCTTCTCGATGTCGGCAATAGCCATCCCGATATCGGGCATGATGAACAGCTGCGGATCTTCGCCCTGGGCCGTAATCAGGTCAATGCCTTTTTCGGTCAGCTCAATCTGGTTGTTCTTCTCATCAATGGTGAAGAACAGGGGCATGTCAGCCTCCGGCATCTGCCGGGAGTTGTCGGCCAGGTAGTGGTTTTCCACCTTCTGCAGCACGGCCCGGATGCCGGTTTCCGACAGGTACTTAATCAGGGGCTTGCTCTTGGGCAGACCGCGGTAGGCGCGGAACAGCATCAGGCCGCCGTCGCCTTCTTTCGGGCCATCCTTCCCTTCGGCAATAAGCTTGCGGGCCTGCACCAGGTAGTTCTGCACCACTTTTTTCTGCTCGTCCACCAGACGCTGAATGCGCGGCTTAAGCTGGTAGAACTCGTGCACGTCGCCGCGGGGTACGGGGCCGGAGATGATAAGCGGAGTCCGGGCATCGTCAATCAGCACCGAGTCCACTTCGTCGACCATGGCGTAGTGGTGCTTGCGCTGCACCAGCTCCTCGGTTTCCCGCGCCATGTTGTCGCGCAGGTAGTCGAAGCCGAATTCGTTGTTGGTGCCGTAAGTCACGTCGGCCGCGTAAGCCTGCCGACGGGCGTCGGTGTTGGGCTGGTGCTTGTCGATGCAGTCGACGGTGATGCCGTGGAATTCGAACAGGGGCGCGTTCCATTCCGAGTCCCGCTTGGCCAGGTAGTCGTTCACCGTGACCAGGTGCACGCCCCGGCGGGCCAGGGCATTGAGGAAGGCGGGCAGGGTCGAAACCAGGGTTTTCCCCTCGCCCGTAGCCATTTCCGAAATCTTACCCTGGTGCAGCACTACGCCGCCAATCAGCTGCACATCGTAGTGCACCATGTCCCAGGTGATTTCGGCGCCACCGGCCACCCACTTGTTGGACCAGGTAGCCTGGTCGCCGCTGATGGTTACGTTGCTTTTGCGGGTCGAAATTTCGCGGTCGAAGTCGGTAGCCGTTACCACCAGCTGGCCGTTTTCCTTGTAGCGGCGGGCCGTTTCCTTCACAATGGCGAAGGTGGGCGGCAGCACTTCCAGCAGCACTACTTCCAGCTGCTTGTTGCGCTGCTTCTCGAGCTCGTCGATCTGGTCGAAGACCTTTTCCTTCTGATTGATATCCAGGTTCGGGTCGTCGCTGATGCGCTGGTGCAGACCGGCAATCTGGTCGTCGATGGCCTTCAGGTGCTCGTCGATGCGGCTGCGCACTTCCTGGGTGCGCTGGCGGAGCTGGTCGTCAGAGAGCTGTGCCAGTTTGGCATATTCGGCGTTAATAAGCGCCACGTACGGGATAATCTCCTTCAAGTCGCGGTCCGATTTGGTACCGAAAAGCTTGGCGACGGTCTTCCCAAAGAAATCTAACATACTGGTCTTGTTAAGCTGAAACGCCGGGGCGTACCTCAAATTTAAGGCGTTTTTCGGGAATTACCCGGCCAAATCACCTGCTCTTCACCGCCCCGACCTCCGAAACGACAAACCCTGCACCTCAAAGAGTGTGCAGGGTTTGTCGCGGGTGCAGAGTTGTCAGGTTAGTAGCGCACCACGACTTCGGCCGTATCGAAGGGCAGCACCGTGAAAGCCTGCTGATACCGGGTGGCCGAACCATTAAAGTTTACCTCCCATTGCACGGTTTTGGTGGGCAGGGTGGAATCAATCACATGGTAACTGACCTTACCGTAGTCAGCAGGACGCAGGTCGAGGGTGGAAATATACCCCTCGTCATACCAGGGACCCCAGACATGAATACTACCGGGAACCGGGCCGGGCTGCTGGGCTATCCGGATTTTGACCCAGGCCGGCGCGGCTACCGGAAGGCGCAGGTCGCGGTTGTTTTTGCCGTTTTCCAGCGCGGGCTCCTCACCCCAGTGCGAGCCGTGGCCCTTTGCCGAAAACGCTTTGAGAATGTAGTGGGAGCCTTTCTGAGCCTCGAAGCGGATGCTGAACCGGCCTTGGTCATCGGTCAGTACTTTGGTGCCCGCGTCGCCGTAGCCCGAGTGCAGACCACTGCCGCTTTGGCTATACACTACTACTTCGGCATTGGACACTGGCTTATTGGTTACCATTTCCAATACCTGCCCCTCGGCCAGAGTCGGGCCATCTACTTTCTGGCAGGCCCCGGCTAGTCCCAATAGCAGTAGGCCCCACCCCATAATCGCAAGTTGCTTAGTCATCGTAGTCGGAAGTAAGTGCGTTAGATCTGGGGCTAAAGTAGCGGCCGTACCCTACCATACCCAACCACGATTGCCCGACCGCAGACACCCCAGCACCGGTACCCGCAGCTATATTTTACTTATAATCACCCTACTAACCCCGCTACTTCAGATACTGACAAGCCGTGACGGAAACAAAAAGGCACGACCAGGATTGGTCGTGCCTTTGTACTTGCTGCGGTTACCCGGCTATTCCTGCTTCGGCGCGCGGCTCACCAGCTTTTCAACCAGGGAAGCCGAACCGCTGATGGCGGGCTTCTTGGCCTGCAGGGCTTCTTCCGATTTTTCCGTGAGCTTCTTATACAGCGTCAGGGCCTGGGCTACTACCTGATCCATGTTGTAGTACTTGTAGGTCGCCAGCCGGCCCACGAAATGCACGTTCGGGGTTTCATCGGCCAGCTTCTTGTACTTGCTGTAGAGCTCGGCATTTTCGAGGCGCGGAATCGGGTAGTACGGGTCGCCGTCGGCCTGCGGATACTCGTACACCACGCTGGTTTTAGGGTGCTGCTGCCCGGTCAGGGCCTTAAACTCCGTGATGCGGGTGTAGAGGTGCTCGTTCGGGTAGTTCACCACCGGCGCGGCCAGGAACTTCTCCACGTTCAGGGTTTCGTGCTTGAACTCGAGGGAGCGGTAGGGCAGCTTGCCGAACTTGAAGTCGAAATATTCATCGACCGGCCCGGTAAAGATGATTTCCTTGAACGGAATGAAATCAATGATTTCGTGGTAGTCCGTGTTCAGCATCACCTTGATGTTGGGGTGGTCGAGCATCCGCTCAAACATCCGGGTGTAGCCGTGCAGCGGCATAGCCTGGTAGGTGTCGGTGAAGTACCGGTCGTCGCGGTTGGTGCGGGTGGGCACGCGGCTCGTCACCGACTTATCCAGCTCCGAGGGGTCCATGCCCCACTGCTTGCGGGTGTAGTTCTTGAAGAACTTCTCGTAGAGCTCCCGCCCTACTTTGCTTACCACCACATCTTCCGAGGTCCTGATTACCGGAATATCCTCGGCTACCGACTCCAGAAACTGCTCCACCTCAAAGCTGTTCAGGCTCAGCCCGTAGAGCTTGTTGATGGTGTCGAGGTTGATGGGCATAGGCACCAGCTGCCCGTCGACCGAAGCCAGCACGCGGTGCTCGTAGGGGCGCCAGTCGGTGAAGTTGGTCAGGTACTCAAATACGTCCTTGGAATTGGTGTGGAAGATGTGAGGGCCATACTTATGCACCAATATTCCTTCTTCATTATAGTGGTCGTAGGCGTTACCGGCAATATGGTTGCGCTTGTCGATGATCAGCACTTTCTTATTTGAACGGGTAGCCAGGCGCTCGGCCAGTACACTGCCGGCGAAGCCAGCCCCAACGATGAGGTAATCGAACATAGAGCAGCGGGGTATTGGTGGAAAGAAGGGCGGTTTGGCGATGGATAGTACGAGTGATACGGGAGACTGACGTCTCAGTTCGGTTGCGGCTGGGACTTTGGCCGCAGCCTTTGCTGCATGAGGGTTGCCATCTTCTGCCAGGTTAAATCCCAGGAAATCGTGCCCAGATAAGCATCGGTACGGGCTTGCCAGTCGGCGTCGTTCTTTTGGAGCAGAGCCGCGGCAATGGCCTGGCCGAACTCCTCGGCCGTGGAAGCAATCTGGACCAGATTCAATTCTGCGTAGGGCCGCACCACATCCCGGATGGGCGTACTCACCACCGGTTTACCGGCCGCAAGATATTCGGGCGTTTTGGTGGGCGAGATAAACTTCGTGCTGTCGTTATCGGCAAAAAGCAGCGTAGCTACATCCCAACCACATAAATATGCCGGGAGTTCCTGGTAATCTTTCCCCCCCAGGTAATGGATGTTAGCCGAGCGGGGCAAATCGGCCGGATCTATTTTCACCACCGGCCCGATAATAACGAATTGCCATTCGGCGTGGGCCGCGGCCAGGTCGCCCAGTAAGCCAAGGTCCAGCCGCTCGTCGATTACGCCGAAGAATCCCACCCGCGGGTGCGCAATCCGAGCCTGATCAGCCGGCTCGGGAAGGGTGGTGCGGGCCTGGCCGAAATGGTCTTTGTCGATGCTGCTCGGAAATGCGTGGGCGTCGTGGTGCTGCAGACTTTTGGCCTCGTACAGGCTCTGACCGCCGGTAAAGACCAGGTCCGCCTTCTGGAAAAGCTCCTGCTCCAGCTGACGCAGCTTCGGTGGGGCAAACTTGAAAGCGGCCAGCTCATCCATGCAGTCGTACACGGTGAGGACCGGCGTGAGATGGCGCGACTTGCCAAGCGCCATCGGGGTATAGTACCAGCAGACGTATTGGTTTATAGTATTCGCCGTGAAAAATGCGGTCAGCAACCCGGCCTGGATGGCATCGGCCTGTTCTTCCGAAAGGCCCGCTGGCAGGTGTGCCACCACTACCTGGAGGCCATTTTGCCGCGCTTTCACTTCGACATGGGCGAAATCAGCCCCGATCTGATCGTGGTGCACGAAGGGCTCTTCCACGTAAAAAACCCGGCCCTGCTGCGCAAAACGCGTCAATAAGTGCTGGGGGCGCTGCCAGACGAAGTCCCAGTGCAGATGGGCGAAGCACACCAGATCGGGCAGCCCATAAGGAAAATCGACACTGAAGGCGGCAGCTTTGGTGGCTAGAGCCAGAGGGTTGGTTGCGGGTAGAGAAGCGCGTGGCGGCGCCTCCGCTGAAGTAGAGGGCGGCATAGAGAAAGTAGCTAGGAAGGAAGAATAAGCCGGGAACAAAATATCAGAACTCCTGCTCTGCCGGCGCTAGCCTTGTACGCTCCTTCCCCCAAAAGGATACTTCTCCACCCCGGCTGATTGTAGCCTCTTCGGGCAAGCGCAACACTGGTAGACAGTCTATTGGCCTACTGCAATGGCATTGCCGGCTCCTGCTCTGGCTGCTCGGGCAGCAGGCACTGCAGTTCTATGGCATCGCGCCAGCCTTCCGCTTCCCGCAGCCACTGCCGGCGGATGCCAACCCGGCGAAACCCGGCCTGCCGGAACAGGCGCAGGCTGGCTGCATTATCGGCCGCTATGGTGCAGAACAGCTGATGCAGCCGCAGGGTGCGGCGGGCATAGGGCAGCAGCAGCGCCAGGGTCGTGCGCGCAAAGCCCTGCCGTCGTTCAGCGGCAATTATTGTAATGCCGACGCCGGCCCGCTGATGCAGCGGCTCAAACCCGAACAGCTCCAGCGTACCCACGGGCCGGCCGTCAGCAGCGGCGCATACGACCAGTCGCAGCTGCCGCACTTCGTGGAAATCGGCCCCGGCGTGGTCCAGATACTGCTTCAGGGAATAGCGCGAAACTGGGGCCAGGGTGTCGGAAACGCCCCAGAGGGTGGGGTCATTTTCCAGCGCGTACAAAAACTCCAGATCGGAATCTTCGAGCGCACGCAGAAAAACCGGGCCGGACTGGAGCAAGGAAGCAGGGACTAGCAGGGGTAACGTCTAAACAACAAACCGCATAACGGGTAAGCCTACACGGTAATTTCACCGCCAAACACCCGTACAGCGGGGCCGCTCAGATAGATCTGGGTGAAGGAGCCGTCGGCGCGGCGGGCAAACGCTACCTGCAGGTCGCCACCGGGCGTACGCAGGCGCACCGGGCTGGTCGCGCCCCGGCGCGAAGCCGCCAGGGCCACGGCCGTAACGCCGGTGCCGCAGCTCAGAGTTTCGTCTTCCACGCCGCGTTCGTAAGTCCGCACCTGCCAGGGCTGGCCGGCGGTAGCGGGCGCTTCCACGAAGTTGACATTGGTACCTTTTTCCCGGAATAGCCCGCTGTTACGAATAGCGCGGCCCTCCGCCACTACATTGAGCTCGGCCAGGGTGCTGGCCGGCAGGAACCGTACGATATGCGGGGAGCCGGTATCGACAAAAATACCCATCTCATCTATTTGCTGCTGCCCCAGCACGTCCTGCATCCGCAGGTGCACGGTGCCATCAGCATCGAGGTGGGCTTCATGGTTCCCGTCGGCCGCCAGAAAGCGGGTTTTCTCCTCTATCACGCCCAGGTATCTGGCAAAAGCGACGGTACACCGTCCCCCGTTGCCGCACATCGACCCTACGTGACCGTCGGCGTTGAAATACACCATCTCGAAATCGAAGTCGGGGTGGTTGCGGAGCAGAATCAGCCCGTCGGCCCCGATCCCCCGGCGCCGGTCGCAAAGGTGGCGCACCAGGCGATAGTCGGCCCCGTTGAACTGCTGCTGGCGGTCGTCCAGCAGGACGAAGTCGTTGCCGGTGCCCTGATATTTGTGGAAGGGGAGCTTCGTCATAAGATTACAAAGATGGCAGGAATCAGCCGGCTTATTTTGCGGGGCCTTAGAAGCTGTTTGAGTTAGCAGAATTTGAGCACCCGTTTGATGTTTGCCAAGCTAATCCATGCGT
>NZ_BAABDJ010000033.1:0-130464 GCF_039539565.1 Hymenobacter fastidiosus
TCGGGAAGCATCACCTTCATAGCACAATCTTAAGCATAGATTCGCTTTGCTCTTCGCGATGAGTATAGCTACAAAAAACCTATCCAATGGGAAGCCCGGCAAGTGGTTGTCAAGAACGCGGCAGAGACACAATCCTGCGCGTTTCTGCCGCGTTGGACGGTAGTTCGCCAAACGACGCGGACGACGACACGCGCAGGGCCGGGGCTTTACGCTACTGTTCGGACCGTCCGAACCCTAATGCCAACAGCTGTTAAGCCTCCGCGCCGTTTCTTTGCTTTGCTATGCCCTGCCTCGCCACCTCCGACCGCTACACGCTTGACCTGCCCGCCGGCCACCGCTTTCCCATCGCCAAATACGAGCTGATCCGGGAGCAGCTGCTCTGGCAGGGCATCGCGCCGCCCCACGATTTCTACGACCCCGGCCTGTGCGCGGAAGAAGACGTGCTGCGCGTGCATACCGCGGAATACTGGCACAAAGTGCGCGACCTGCGCCTGTCGGCCGCCGAGGTGCGCCGCCTGGGGTTGCCGCAGAGCGAGCGGCTGGTGCTCCGGTCGTTGAGCAGCTCGGCGGGCACGGTGCAGTCGGCGCGGCGGGCGTTGCGCGATGGCGTGGCGCTGAACCTGGCCGGGGGCACCCACCATTCCTTTGCCGACCGGGGCGAAGGGTTTTGCGTGCTCAACGACATAGCCATTGCCGCCGCCCACCTGCTCCACCACGGCCTGGCCCGGCAGGTGCTGGTCGTCGACCTCGACGTGCACCAGGGCGACGGCACGGCCAGTATCTTTCAGCACGAGCCCCGGGTGTTCACCTTCAGCATGCACGCCGGGGCGAATTACCCGCTGCGCAAGGAGCAGTCGGACCGGGATATTGCCCTGCCGCTGGCCACTGAGGATGAAGCGTATCTGGGCCAACTTATGGCCACGCTCCCCGAGCTGCTGGCGCAGGTGCAGCCCGATTTCGTGTTTTTCCAGGCCGGCGTCGACGTGCTGGCGACCGACAAGCTGGGCAAGCTGGCGCTGACCCAGGCCGGCTGCCGCGCGCGGGACGAATTTGTGCTCGGCCTGTGCCGCCAGCACGGCCTGCCGGTGGCCGTGAGCATGGGCGGCGGCTACTCCGAGCGGATCGGGGATATCGTGGACGCCCACTGCAATACGTTTCGGGTGGCCTACGAGCTGTTTGGGTGAGCCTGGCCCGTAACGGGTTCTGGCGGTACCTTTGTGCCCATGAACCTGCACAATCCCGCTACCGACCTGCCCGCCGCCAACTCCCTGCCTGTGCCGGCCCCGGCGGCCGCCCCGGGCACCCCGGCCCAGCAGGCCTTCCGGCAGGCCATACTCGATGTGGAGAACCTGCGCGAGCGGCTGCGGGAGCTGGAAGCCGGGCAGGCCGAAGCGCGCCGCCGCTACTGGCAGCAGGTCGGGCCCCTGGCCCAGACGGTAGTGGCGGCCCGGCGGAGTTTGTTTGAGCCGCTCGAAGAAGCCCTGCTCCGGCCCTATTTCAACCGGGCCGAGCACCAGCAGATCGGGGAGCTTATCGTCGGCAATGCCCATTCCCTGCGCGACCGGTTCGGCGAAGACGTAGCCGATATTCTCCACCGCCACGCTCCCCGCGCTCAACCCTCCGATCCGGGGACAAAGCCGCCCGTTGGTTCTGGTGCCGACCCGCAGGATGCTGGCCCCCGGGAAGCCGCCGGGGCGCGCAAAACCAGGAAGCAGAAAGCCCGGGAAGCCGCCGCCCAGGAAGAACAGCAGCAGCTGATGGGCAACACCAAAACCCTTTACCGCCAGCTGGCCCGCGCCAACCATCCCGACCTGGAGCGCGACCCGGCCCGGGCCCGGGAAAAAACAATCCGGATGCAGCAGATCATCCGGGCCTACGAGTCGGACGACCTCTACACGCTGCTCCAGCTGCTGTCGGAACACGCGCCCGGCAGCACCGACAATGAGTCGGAGGATTTGCTGGCCCGCTACACCAAAGCGCTGTGCCAGCAGCAGGAGGAGCTGAAGCAGCGCATGAACGAGTTGAAATATGGCACGAGCAGTCCCTTTGCCGCCACCGGCAAAAAGCAGGAAGCGGAGCTGCGCCAGGTGAAGCGCGGCCTGCGGGGCGAAGTGGATTACCTCCAGCGCGTTGCCCCCCTGCTCCAGGAGCCCGAAGACCTGCGCGACCTGCTGCGCCAGCTCAGCGCCGCCGGCCAGGCGGGAATCTGAGCAAACAGCAGAACGAAGCAGCCCGGATCAGCGGGGTTGAGCGGGGTTGAGCGGAACATCAAAAAAGCAACCCGGCCAGCTGAGCTGACCGGGTTGCCGGGGCAGTCGACTAAAAGGGCTTGGTTAAGCGCCCTTGGCAGCAAGAATGTCGACCATCTCGATAACGGGAGCCGTAGCGAATAGCTCCGCGGCGTTGGCCATGAGGGCAGCGGCTACCTGTCCGCCGAGGTGGGCTTTGCGGCCGGCGTCATCGGGAAAGGTATCGAAGATGCCGAAAGTGGAAGGCCCCAGCTGGATGCCGTACCAGGTGATGGTGGCGGGCTCATCCTGCACAACGGGTAACCCGGCGCGCAGAAAATCAGCCACGGCCTGTTCTTTTCCGGGTTTGGCTTCCAGCCGTACCAGCAATCCTACTTTTACCATAATATCAGAGTTTAAAAGGTGGGGCAAGGCGTTAATACGTCAGCTACGTAAGCACCGCCGCCCCCGGATTGCTTCCGCGCTTCTGACCGGAGCTACCGCAGAAACTCCACCACCTGCCGGATTACGGCCGGCTCGCGCATGATGCGGTTGTGCCCCAGCCCGGTGGTCGGCCGGAAATCGAGACCGGGCCAGTGGGCGGCAATGGCTTCGGCCTCCGCGAAAGGCACGTTCCGATCCTGACGATCATGCAGCAGCAGGGCGCGCTGCACGGGCAGGTGGCGGCCGGTTTCGAGCAGACTGAAGCTTTCGGCCTGGCGCCCGTACTGTTCCTGAATGAAGCGGGCCATGCGCTCGACTACACTGTAGGGCAGGTGCAGCAGCTCGGCAAACCGCTCGGCCACTTTGCGGGTGCTGCCGGGCGCGCTCATCAGTACCAAACGCGGCAGTAACGAGGCATCAGGCCGGTTGAACTGCACGGGTACGCCCGCCGTGGCGGCCGCCCCGAACGAGTGCGTAACGGCCGCGTGCATGGGGCCCGCCGCGTCGGCCACGGCCTGCACGGCCGCCGCGAAGCTCACCAGCGAGGCCTGCCGGCCCGCGGAAGCGCCGTGGGCCGGACCATCCAGGGCCACCACCCGGTAGCCGGCCGCGGCCAGCTCCTTAGCCAAAGCCCCCCAGAAGCTGGCCCGGTGCTCCCAGCCGTGCACCAGTAGCACCGTACGTGAGCCGGCCGGGTTCCACTCGTAGTAGGCCACCCGCCCGCTGTCGGCCGTCACCCAATGTTGCTGCGTGCCGGCCAGAGCCTGGTGTTCCCAGGCTTTCAGCGGAAGCCGACGCGGGGTGCAAAACAGCCGCCACGCCGACCGGAACGCCCATTCCGCCGATACCAGGGCCTGCAGACGGAGTTGCAGGCGCAGAAATTTCAGCGCCGGCGGCACGGCCGGATACCGGACTTTAACCGGGGCAGCGGTTTCCGGATATTCCAGGGGATAATGGTCGAGAGCGGGCGAGTAGGTATTGAGCATGGGGCAGCACGATTGGCGGGGAAGGAAAAGTCGGGCGGGCGCGCCGGCAAGACCAGGCGGGAAAGCCCGCAGCGCCGGGGTCAGCCGGGGCTATTCCGGCAGCAGCTCACTGCGGAGCTGGTCGAAAATCAAATAGAACTGGTGCTCATCGTGGACGCGGGCCACTTGCAGCGCTCCGGCCAGCGTGGTGAGCACCTGCGCCGCCTTGGCCACCGGCTCGCCCCGGAATACCAGGGCGCCGGCCGTCCGGCCCGCGGTCAGCACTTCGGCCAGCCATGCGGTCAGCTCGCGGTTGAACAGGCGCAGCTCCCGCTGCATGGGTTCGGGCAGGGTCCGGAAGTCGGCGGCCAGCGAGCCAAACAGACACACGCGCTGCTCCTGGCGCAGGTGGGTCAGATACACTTCCAGCAGCGCGTCCAGCTGGGCCACGGGCGACAGCTCGGTCAGGCGGGGCAGGCCGCGCCATTTACCCAACCGGCGCCGCTGCCGCCCGATGATAGCCGTGCCGAGGTCTTCTTTCGTGGGGTAGTGATAGTGAATGGCGGCCGGCTTCACGCCCAGCTCCCGGGCAATATGCTGGTAGCTGAAGGCATTGAAGCCGCGGGTCAGCAGCAGCTGCTCGGCCAGGTCGAGGATGCGGGTGCGGGTGTCGGGGACGGCGGTTGGCATAAGGCCCAAACATACTTACTTACTAGTTAGTAAGCAAGCCATACCCGATAATTTCAGCCCCCGCCGGGTCAGATTATCCGCTTCGGCCAGGCGCGCTGGTGCCTTGGAGACTGGTAGGGGCCGAAGCTGTCCTGTTCCCACTTCCTGGTTTTGGGAACAACTCCGGGCGGGCTGAACCAGGCCGCCCGGCTCTTGCGGGCTTGCGGGGGCCGACGCGCTAGTCAGGGCGAAGGGAGCCGTTTTCGATAACCCCCTTGTAGGGCTGCAGCAGAATAAGTGTTATCATTAAGTCCGTTTCGTGGCCCGGCGGGCAAACCCGTATAGCCGTACCGGACAGCCTGTGCCGATGTCTTCCTGCCCTCCGATGAAGAAATTCCTGTTCCAGCGCCCCCTGTTGGCCGCAGTGCTGCTGCTCTTCACCTTGCCGCATCCGGTGGCGGCCCAAACGGCGGAGCGCCGGACCAGCCTCGGCCTGCTCATCAGCGGTCTGCACTACCAGGGCGACCTGGGCTCCGACTACTGGCAATGGAGCGGGACCCGGCTGGCCCCGGGGCTGGCCATCAACCAATACCTCTTTCGCGGCCTGGACCTGAATACGCAGGCATTCTATGGTACTCTGACGGGCAGCCCGCGCGCCGACACCGACTTTACCACGACGCTGATAAACCTGAATCTGGGCTTTAAACTCAAGCTGAACAACGGGTGGGCCCTGAAGGAAAATGCGCTTATTCAGCCCTACCTGCTGGCCGCCTCCGGCTGGACCTACGCCAGCCGGGAGGGCCGTTTCAACGGCACCAGCATCGGGCTGGACAAGGGCTATATCGACCTGTTCGGGGCGGCGGGCATCAATCTGCGCCTGAGCGACGGGGTAGGCCTGTTTGTGCAAACCGGCCAGCACCTGCCGCTCAACGCCAACCTCGACGGCTCGCCGGAAAAGGAGACGCCGCAGTGGTCCGACCGGTTTCTGCAGCACACGGCGGGGCTCACGTTCAATATGGGGCAGGCCGCCGATCTGGATGAGGATGACGTACCCGACCGTCAGGATACATGCCCCAACACGCCCGCGGGAGTGGCCGTGAATGCGTCCGGCTGCCCCCTCGACGGCGACGAAGACGGCACTCCGGACTACCAGGATGCCTGTCCTACCGAAGCCGGAACCGTGGAGCTGCGCGGCTGTCCGGATAAGGACAGCGACGGCACCACCGATGCCGAGGACGCCTGCCCGGATGCGCCGGGCCCAGCGGAGCTGAAAGGCTGTCCTGACACCGATAACGACGGCATTGCTGATCCGGACGATAAATGCCCCGATACGGCTGCCGGTGTCGCGGTCGACTTCACGGGCTGCCCCGTGCCCGCCGATACTCCCGCCGCTACCCCCGCCGCTACCCCCGCCGCTACGCCCGCCGATTCGGATGGCGACGGCGTGCCGGATGCGGAAGACCGCTGCCCGACCAGCGTCGGCCCGGCGGGGAACCGCGGCTGTCCGGAAATCAAGGCAGAAACCCGCCGCGGGTTACAGGAGGCTACCCGGTCCATCCGCTTTGAGCTCAACAAAGCCCTCCTGCTGCCCTCCTCCTACCCGACGCTGGACGCCATCGTGCCGATTCTGACCCAATACCCGGACTATTCCCTGAGTATTGCCGGCCACACCGATAGTAAGGGTCCCGCCGCCTTCAATCTGGCTCTTTCGCGCGAACGCGCCGCCGCGGCCCGTCGCTACCTGATCGGTAAAGGCGTGGCCGCAGGCCGCGTTGACCTGCGGGGCTATGGGGCCCGCCACCCCATCGCCGAGAATACCACTGATGCGGGCCGGGCCCGTAACCGCCGCGTGGAGTTCGACTTATTTGTAACTACTGAACCCAACTTCGCCGAGGCGAAATATGGTCCTGAGCCCACTAAGCCCCTGGTCCCCACCCCGGCTAAGGCGGGCAAACCAGCCCCGATAAAGAAGCGGCTTACCCCCAAAACGCCCCCCCAACAACGGCAGCGGTAACCGCGGCGGACCCCCAAAACCGGTTTAAGCCGCCCGCGGGTTTCCGCAACGGATACGGCCTCCGCTGACGTTTGCCCTTATTTCCCGCAGTAAGGTTCTGACAGGGGCGTTGATGCGGTAAATGCGCGTTTACCCGACCCTAACTGGCTTGTTCCCGTAGCATAGGCCACCGCTCAGAATACTCCCCCGGATGGGGCTGACTGGTTTTGCTCACTCCCTACTGTTTGCCCGATGGCCAGATTCACCCGCGCCCAGGCCATTGCCCAGGCTCCGCTTACGCCCCTGATTCCCGTCTTCTACCACGCCGAGGCCCCGTACGCCAAACGCATTCTGCAGGCCTGCTATGCGGGCGGGGTGCGGATGTTCGAGTTCACCAACCGCGGCCCCCGCGCCTTCGACGTGTTCTCGGAGCTGCAGGCCTACGTGGAAGCCGACTACCCGGACCTGCTACTGGGAGCCGGCACTATTTTCACGGCGGCGGAAGCCGAGCAGTTTATTGCCGCCGGGGCTGACTTTATCGTGCAGCCTGTTATCAGCGCCGACGTCGCGGCGGTCTGCCAGCGCCACGACCTGGCCTGGCTGCCCGGGGCCATGACGCTGAACGAAGTCTATCAGGCCACTCAGCTCGGGGCGGCCCTGGTCAAAATCTTCCCCGCCAGCTTCGTGGGGCCCGGCTATATCACCACCCTGCGCGGGCCCCTGCCCCACGTGCCGTTTATGGTTACCGGCGGCATCGAGCCCACCCCGGCGGCCCTGGCGGAGTGGTTCCGCGCCGGGGCCACCTGCGTGGGCATTGGCTCCCGGCTGCTCAAATCTGACGACCCGGCAGCCCTGACGGCTCACGTTGCGAAACTGCTGCGCGGTATTCAGGCCCTGCGTCCCTGATCTGCTTTACCAACCCACCGGCAGTGCCCATACCCCAACAGGCCCCGGCGGTTGCCGGAGCCTGTTGGAGTTCGAACCAAGCCCATAACCACTGGGGCTACCGAGCACACTGGCAGGGGTTGATCCGGTATTCTCTCCGCCGACGAGACGGAAACCGAAAACGCCAGCCACTTTTTCGCGTTGTTGGCCAGGCTGAGCTGTAGATCTTCGTTCCTGCGTCCGGCAGGAAACGCAGCAAAGCGTCAGCCAGGGGCCGCGACTTCCGCCGGCCAGTTCACCTGGCGCAGCAGCACGCGGAATTCGGCTTCGGATGCTACCCGACCCTGGAAGCTGTACAGCAGCTGGCTTTCGACGGCTTCGAGCAGCGTCAGCTCGCCGTCGTCGTAGAGCACCACGGTTTCCTGGCCGCAGGCGCTGGGGCGGCTATACCGCGCCTGCTTGGGTGGAGCGGAGTACTTGGTGAAGCCAAACGCCCGCAGGAGCTGGTCGGGGGGCTGATAATAGGACGGCATGATAAGAGACCCGTAAGGGGGCACACAGCCGGAAGGCCACGCGGTAGGCTACCGAGCAGCAGAGGGCGGATGCGCGACCGGCAGCAGGGTTGCCACCTCAGAGCAGTCAGGTATCAGGCCAGGAGTTGCCGGGGCGGTTAAGTTCAGCATTTGCCGGGGATATTCTTCACCCGCAGCAACGAGGCCGGCGGGGGCCGATAATACTACCGGCATCCACGCTACCCACGGGCGTTTCGGATTACCCGACCACCCTGCCCTGACGCCTGGCAGGGCCAGTCGAAAACCCCTTCCGGCGGAAGTCCGGAACTTCCGCCGCCCGGCTAGCCGGCCACTATCTGCGCCCGGCTGAGGCGAACGAAAGCGGTACTATCGTTATCCGGGGCGAAAACATGTTTGCCGGCTACCCGCAGGCCGAGCGCAATAAAGGTATCCGGGGCGAGGCCAGGCTGGAACCACCATTTTCGCCCCCGGTTTAATCTGACTTATACCCGGCGCGAAGTGGTTTGCGAGAACGAGGTAGAGCCGCGACCCTTCGCGTCTCGGCGTTCGCGCCGTTCCACCATCGTTCCACGCGAAGACGCGAAGGGTCGCGGCTCTACCTCGACCGGCCGATTTTCGCCTTTAACTTCGGGACGAGTATAGCTTTCAAGCTGAAGCTGTTTAGTAACTAGACTTGCTCCTTAATAAAAAATTGCCCGTCATGCTGCGCTCTGCATGACGGGCTCTATTTACCTGTTTTCTTATTCGGCAACAAGTCTACTACCTTACAACAGCTTGCTATGGACTATTTTGTTGCGCCGTCGTCAGTGGTACGCCTTATCTGGGGCAAGGCCGACACCGTGCTGTTCATCTTTGCGGGGGCGGCGGCGGAATTCGCCCTGAACAAGGCCGTGGACTGGCTCTACTTCACCGGCCGCCTGCCCGCCGACCCGCTGGCCCGCCTGTTTTCTACCGTCGAGTACGCCCGCCGGATTGTCTTCGCCGACCGCGCTGGGGCCGAGCGGGCCATCGACACCATTGCCGCCATTCACGGGGCCGTGGAAGCCCGGCGGGGTCAGGCCATTCCGGCCTGCGCCTACCGCGACGTGCTCTTCCTGCTCATCGACTATTCCATCCGCTCCTTCGAGGTGCTGGAGCGCCCGCTCACCGGGGCCGAAAAAGCGGAAGTGTTCGACGTATTTGCCCGCGTGGGCCAGCGCATGGGTATTCCTGACCTGCCCGCCACCTACCCCGCCTGGCTGAACCCGCGGCAGCAGCATCTGGCCGCCGACCTGGAGCACAGCCGCTTCACCACCGACCTGTACCGCCAATACCGCCGCCACCTGGGTTCCCTCCGCTACGGGCTGCTGCTCCACGCCCAGCGCCTGGTGGTCCCCGTCGTCGTGGGCGACCTGCTCCAGCTGGGCCGCCGCGCCTGGCTGCGCCCGGTGCTGCCGCTCTACCGCCAGACCCAACAATCGGCCCTGGGCCGCCGGGTTAAAGCCGCCTTGCTGCCCCGGGCTTACCAGGCCCGGATTCTGGCCCTGGACAGGCCCCCCGTTTTTCCAGCGCAAGACGGAGCAACCACGCCGTAAGCAACGCTTCCGGTAAAATTCTTCCGCCCGTTTTCCGTTCGCCGGGCCCCAGAGTCACCCGGCACCGGCCGGCTTGGGCCCAGGCCTGCCGCCGGGCCCGCGCCGCCTCTTTTATCGGGACTTCGGACCGAGGATTTACAAAAGGATTTATAAAAGGTTTTTTTGTAAATTAAGCAGCCGGCATTTCCCGGGCGCATTGCCTGGATACGGCTCACGCTCATTAGCCCCCGCCATGCAAAACATCCTCGTTCCCACCGATTTTTCCCCCGAAGCGCACAATGCCTTCGAGCTGGCCGTGCAGCTGGCCCACCGTACCGGCGGCCACATCACCTTGCTGCACGTCGTGGATGCCCCCAGCGCCGCCAGCGGCATCAGCACTGCCGGCGGCGGCACGACCGGCAACGCGTCCCGTGACAACGTGTTTATGGTGCAGCTGCTCCAACGCACCAAACGCCGCATGCACGAGCTCATGGCCGAAGTGGGCCGTACCAGCCCCGGGGTGCCCGTGCAGGACGCCATTGCCATTGGTCCCGTTGAAGAAGCCGTGCTCGATGTCATCCGCGAGCGGGGCATCGATCTGGTCGTGGTCGGGACGCAGGAGCATACCCCGGCGTTTCACCTGTTCACCCCCGACTCGCACGCCGAGCGGCTCGTGCGGCTGGCGCCCTGCCCGGTGCTCACCGTGAAACACCCGGCTCCCGCATTCGAGGTCCGGTCTATCGTATTCGCCTCCGACTTCTCCCCCGAAGCCGATCTGCTGGTTCCTTACCTACGGCAGCTCAGCACCACTTTCCCCGAAGCTACTCTCCACCTGCTCGACATCGTGACCAAGTTTGACCGCTATGCGGCGGCTATCGACCAGGTGCAGGCATTTGCCGAACGTCACCAGCTGACGCCCTACAAGGCCGACATATTTGACGCGCCGCAGGTGCGGGCCGGCATCCCGCGCTACGCCGAGCAGGCCCACGCCGATCTGGTGGTGATGCTCACCCACGGCCATACCGGCATCCGGCATCTGCTGCAGGACAATATTGCCGAAAGTGTGGCGGTGCAGGCCGCCGCGCCGGTCCTCACCTTCCATCCTCAGGAGCATTAGCCCGGCAGCTCATCTTGCCGGGCAGGCGGTATCTCAGGCAAAAACTCCTTCGGCTTGCTACGGGCCACCCTTGCCGTCCCTCGTCTGTTATCCTGAGCTACGCAGGACCTTTGTCTTCACCGATAAAAACCCTGTTGCAATAAGTAAAGCCCTTTCCCGGCGGGTGGAAAGGGCTTTGCTTTTTTAACGGACTTCAGCCGGTCGCTGCGGCAGGTTCTGCGCCAGCTCAGGATGAGAGTCGGTCAGCAGTTAATATAGGTGACTCACGTCTTCGCTACGAGCTGCACGAGAGCGTGGCACTACCCGGCTTGTCGCGGGCCCACTCCGGCCGCTTCGCCGCCAGCTCCTCGTGTTCGGGGTGCTCCGCGTAGGGCGTCTGCAGCACCAGCATCAGGCGGTTCAGCCCCGACAGGTCGCCGGCCTCGGCGGCTTCGATAGCCTGCTGGGCGAGGTAGTTGCGCAGCACGTACTTCGGATTCGCGGCCAGCATGCCGGCCCGGATAGCTTCGGCGGACCCGGACTCCTGGCGCAGCCGCCGGGCGTAGCGCCGCAGCCAGCCCAGCAGGGCTTCGTGTACTGCGCCCGGCTCCGGCGTGTAGGACACCAGGGCAATCAGGTGCTGAAACTGCGTTTCCTCCGCCTCCGCCCCGGCCAGCAGCGCCGGAGCCTGGTGGGACAGGTGACGGAAAAACAGGGTCATATCCACCTCCGAAGCTACCAGGCTCGCCTGCAGGTCTTCCAGCAGGGCCGCATCCTCGGGTTGGCGGCTGGTGAAGCCCAGCTTGCGGCGCATCAGCTCGTGCCGGGTGGCGGTGAAGGTGGTGCGGTAAACCTCCAGCGCCTGGTTCAGCCCGGCCACGTCGGCCACCAGGGGCAGGAGGGCGCGGCCCAGCTGGGCCAGATTCCAGAGCGCCACCTGGGGCTGCTGCCCGAAGGCGTAGCGGTGCTGGCTGAAGTCGGTGGTGTTGGGCGTCCATGCCGGGTCGTAGGGCTCCAGCCAGCCGTAGGGGCCGTAGTCGATGGTCAGGCCCAGGATGGACATGTTGTCGGTATTCATTACGCCGTGCACGAAGCCTACCGTCATCCAGTGCGCCACCATCACCGCCGTGCGCCGGCTGATTTCCTCAAACCAGCGCAGGTACACCGCTTCCGAGGGCTCCCCCAGCCCGGGATGGTGGTGGCGGATAACGTAGTCGGCCAGGGCGCGCAGATTGTCCAACTCGCCGGTAGCCGTCAGGAGCTGAAAGTTGCCGAAGCGCACGAAGGTGGGAGCTACCCGCGCCACGATGGCCCCGGGCTCGGGCTTCGGGTCGCCGCTGTAGAACATGTCGCGCACCACTACGTCGCCGGTAGCCACCAGACTCAGGGCCCGGGTGGTGGGCACGCCCAGGGCGTGCATGGCTTCGGAGCAGAGAAATTCCCGCAGCGAGGAGCGCAGCACGGCCCGGCCGTCGGCGCGGCGCGAGTAGGGCGTGGGGCCGGCGCCTTTCAGCTGAACTTCCCAGCTCGTCCCGTCCCGCGCCGTAAGCTCGCCCAGCGACATGGCCCGGCCGTCGCCGAGCTGGCCGGCCCAGCTGCCAAACTGGTGCCCGCCGTAGCGGGCCGCGAAGGGCTTCATGGTGTCGGTTACCAGGTTGCCGGCCAGGGCGGCGACAGCCGGGCCGCGCTCCGGGGGCTGGGCCACGCCCAGCAGCGTCCCCAGCTCCGCCGACCACGCCAGCAGATGGGGGTCGGCTACGGGCGTCGGCGCTACCCGCGAGTAGCAGTAGCCCGGCACCTGCCGCGGCTGGGTGTCGGCGGCCACTTCCCCCCGCAGCTCCTCCACGAAAGAGTTGTGGAAAGGAGCTTGGTCGAGTTGCGGGGTCGTCTGGGACATGGAAGCAGGTGTAAGGGCTGGGCAAAGCTAAGGCCGGCAAACCGATTCGCGGCGCCAATTAGTTTCGCGGCGGGGCTTTTCCGGATTACACGACGGCAGCTCCCGCCGCGGAACGCTGAGCTCGCGCCGAGGCTCGCCGGGCGTAAACGAGTCGACCATCAAAGGCTCCGGCCCCAGGAACCCCGGCGGCGGCGGCGGCCGGGGTTTCTGGGGCCGGAGCCTTTGGTGGTCGGACCCGGTATACCCTACTTCTTCGGCGGGGGGGCTACTTCCACTACGGCGTTGGCGGGCAGGTCCAGCTCGCGGGAAGTCTGGAATTCGGGAATCTTCTCGGCCTGCTCCTCGATGCGGCGCTGCAGGATGCGCAGCTGACGGCCGCCCACGTTCATCACGGCCACGTCCTGGCTGGTGCCGGAGCCGGGGTCGTAGCTGCGGAAGCCCAGGAGCATACCGCTGGGGAAGCCCGCCAGCTTGGCTTTTTCCTTGTCAACCACGTCGGGCTTGCCGGTGAACTGGCCCAGGTCGATGTCCTGGGTTTTGGCACCTTTCAGCAGCAGGTGGGCGCTGGTTTTGGGGCCGCTGGGGCCCTCGGCAGCAGCGCCCGGCCTGAAGCTGAACGCCAGCGTTACGGTCTGGGCCACGGGCGCGGCGGGCGCGGCAGCGGGGGCAACTTCGGCCGGCGCCGCCATAACGGAGTCGGCCGCTACCGGGGCGGGGGCCGCCGGGACGGGCACCGCGGGGGCGGCCTGCTCCGTGGCGGGCGGCGTCTGGTTGCAGCCGGCCATGAGCACGCACAAAGCGGCGGCCAGTAAAGTCTGGGAAGCAGATTTCATACGCGGAAAATGTAGAACACGACAGTGGCGTTGCGGGGTCAAGATTACGCATATTTGGCCGCCTAATCACTGATGTTACGCAGCGCCTCACCCCCCGGCCCCCTCTCCGAAAAGGAGAGGGGGAGACGGACAATTAAAAAGCTGTTTATCCGCCAGTAGCGGACGATTGGCACCCCCTCTCCTTTTCGGAGAGGGGGCTGGGGGGGGTGAGGCGCTACATAGGGCTGCGTAACATCAGCTAATCATTCTTTCAGCGCAATAGTCCGTTGCCGCGGCCAGGTAGTGGCACCCGTGACAGCCGCCGGCAACTTCGACCAGATATAGGCGCCGGCCTATTTAACCCGGCCGGGCGTAGCTATGGCAAATCCTGCTTCAGCACTCCGGTTCCGCCCCTCAGCCCCAATGCTTAGGGCTGTGTACACCCACCAGCTTCGTCTGCTTATCTTGAGCCCCTAAGCCTCGCTCCCGGAAGTATTCCCGTATGAAATGGTCAACCTTCCGGCGGCTGCTGCTCGCCGGATTTCTGCTGGTTTTGCTGGGGCTGGGCCTGGGGCTGGGGCTGCTGGGCTCCGACTACGGCCGCCGCCAGCTCACCCAACGGGTGCGGCAGCAGCTGGCGCAGAGCTCGGAGCTGGTCCTGGCCCCTTTCGAGGTGGAAATTTCGCCCTGGCGCGACTTCCCCCACCTCACCGCTTCGCTGCGCCACCTGGTCCTGACCGATACCGCCTTCCGCCAGCGGGAGCCCGTGTTCAGCATTGGCCGGGCCGATATGCGGCTGGAGCTGGCCGGGCTGCTGCGGGGCCAGGTGCGCGTCACGCGCCTGGTAGTATGGGATGTGGATTTCCGCGAGCGGGTAGATGCCCAGGGCCGCAGCTGGGGCCTGCACGGCAAGAAGCGCGGGGGCCGTACCGGCTCGGGGCCGCTGCTGAATCTGGCGCTGGATTCGCTTATCGTCCACAACTTCCGCATCACCTCCCGCAACGAGTATGCCCGCAGCGCTTTTCGGGCCCGGGTGCGGCAGGCCCGCCTCACGGTGCAGCTGCGCCGCCGCATTCTGCACGCCACCGGTACGCTCCAGGGCACCCTCGATTACCTGCGCAACCCCGGCGGGACGCTGTTTGAGAAAGAGCCTATCTGGGCTCAGGTACACTATCAGTACGCTTTCAAAGCCCGAAAGGGCACCGTCTACAACACTCACGCTACGCTCAACGGCGACACCATCGGCATCCGGGGCACCCACACCAGAGTGGCGAACCAGCCCGGAACCCGGCTGAACGTGGAGTTCGTCGGCTACCAGCCGCTGACCGAGGTGTTGCGCGCGGCCCTGCCCGAAGCCTCCAAACCTTACCTGGCCGGCGCGACCAGCCCCAGCAAAGCGCACATCCGCTACACCATCCAGGGGGTGAGCGGCCCTACCGTAAGTCCCCGCAACGTGCTGCGGTTCGGGCTGCGCGGGGCCCGCCTGCGCTGGCCCGATTCCACGCGCCGCATCAACCACTGGGATTTGCGGGGCACTTACGACAACGGCCCCGGCCGCAGCCCCCAAACTGCTTCGCTCACCCTTAACCACTGCCGGATCAACTCCTCCGCCGGCCGCCTCGACGTCGCGCTGCTGCTGCTCGATTTCACCCGGCCCTTCATCAACGCCCGGGTGCGCGGCCGCACGGAGCTGAGCCAGCTGGCCGCGGTGGTGTCGCCGGGGCTGTGGCGCGCCCGCCGGGGCACCGCCGAAATGGACGTGCGCCTGCGCGGCCTGCTGCCGGCCGCCGCCGGCCAGCGCATTGCGGGGCCCGCCCAGAAAAAGCTGTCGGTGCGCGGCACCGTTACGCTGCGCGAGGCTTCCTTCGTGGTTCCTGAGCGGGGCGCGGATATGACGGCGCTTAACGTGCAGGTAGGGTTGCGGGACAACGTCTGGCGGCTTTCCAACGCGTCCGGCGTGCTGAACCAGATGCGGTTCCGGGCCGCGGCCACCACCACCAACCTGTTCGACTATCTCATCGACCAGCACCCGACCACCCAGATCAGCGGCCGCTTCGCCGTGGAAGATCTGCACCTGGCCCGGCTACGGGCGCTGCTGCGGCCCATTCCCCGGCCAACCCTGACCGCCCAGGGTCTGCGGCGCAAGCCCCGCCCGGTGCCGGCTTCCATGGCTGATCTGGGCCGCAGTCTGATTCCCCCGGGCATGCGTCTGAACGTGGACCTGCGCTGCCGCCGCCTGCTGCTGCCCGCCGACACGCTCACCAACCTGGCCGTATCGGTACGTCATGATGGCCGCACGGTGCAGCTCACCCACCTGGCCGGGGAGCTGTGGGGCGGCCAGGTGCGCGGCACCGCTACCTGGCCCACCGATACCGCCACCCGGGTCGCGCCCATCAACTTTCAACTGGGGGTCCGCTTCGGCACCATCAACTACCGGCACTTTCTGGCCAAGGTTTCCCGCTCGCCCCGGCGCCCGGCAACGGCTCCGGCCAGCCCCGGCCTGCGGGAGCTGCTGCTCGCCGCCAATGGCCGCCTCACCTGCGACGTGGCGACCGTACAGCTGCCCGACGGCGAAGACCTGCGCGGGCTAACGCTGCAGGTCAATAAAACGGGCACCACGGTTCACCTGCCTTTTCTGCGGTTTACCACCACCCGCGGCGGCATCGGGCAGGCTACGGCTACGGCCCGGGTCGCGGATAATCGGCTGGTAGCCGCCGACGCCAGCCTCAACCTGCGCTACCGCACCCTCGACGTGCAGAAACTGCTGCTGCTGCTGGCCAGCTTCAACCCCAAAACCGACCCGGACGATGAGGACGCAAACGGGAGTGAAGCCGCCGACAGCACGGCGCTGGTGCCACTGCTGCCCCTGGACCGGGCCACGCGCCGGGCGGCGCGGCTGGCCCGGCGCGCGCAGCTCAACAGCCTGCCCACCCGCAAGCCCGACGGCACCATCATCTCCAACGGCATTCTCACCGCCGTGCTGCGCGTGCAGGCCGACAGCGTCCGGTACGCCGCTTTGGCGGGCCGGCGGTTCCGCCTGATTTCCCACCTGAGCCAGGGGGAAGCCCGCCTGGATGACTGCTCGCTCGAAGCCCTGCAGGGGCGCCTGTCGTTGCGTGGGCGGATGATAACCGATGCCGGCCGCTACCACCACCCGCTGCACGTGCAGATGCTGCTCCAGGACGTGCAGCTGGCCGAGCTTTTCGGGGCCACCACGGCCATGCACCTCAACGTACTGGGGCCCGACAACATCCGCGGCACCCTGCGTTGCGCCGCCGACCTGCGCACCGACCTCGACGCCACCTTTCTGCCGGTTTTCGACCGAACCCTGGGCTACCTCAAAACCGATATCCGCGACCTGGAGCTACTCGACGTGGACGCCTTCACTCAGGCCCTGCGGTTTATGAAGCAGGAGCGCACCAGCCATCTGTTCTTTGAGCCCGTCAGCAGCGAGTTCGTCCTCAACCGGGGCGAGCTGCTCATCCCCAACCTGGACCTGAACAGCAACCTGACGAACCTGCAGATCAGCGGCCGCTATGCTCTCGACGGCCGCGCCGACCTGTATGTGGGCCTGAACCCTATGCAGGCGCTGTTCGGCAACAACGACAAGCGAGTGGAACGCATCCAGAACAACGAGCCCGTACGCCGCGCCGGCCGGGGCCTCACCTACCTGAGCCTGAGCCGGACCGCTCCCGGGGACAAGTACAAAGTGCGGCCGTTTCAGCGCACCGAGCAGCGCCATCAGCAGGCTATGCTACGGCAGCAGTACCGCCAGCTGCTGCGGGCCCAAAAGCTGGATACCACCCTGAGCCTGCTTCGAACCAGTGAGCCGATACGATAGGCAGATGGGGAGTGGTGAAATGGGGAGTTATCGTCCTGCTTGTGCCATTGGCATAGACTGAACGAAAAACTCACCGTTTCACCGGCTGGTCAGGCCCAGTCGCTGCACGGTTTCGCCTTCAAAGTCGAATTCAATCAGTACGGCGGGGATCTGGCCCACCACCCAGCCGTCGTGGCCCGGGGCAATGGACACCACCTGGGGAGCAATGAACTCCACCGTTTCCCCATCGGCGTACTGGATGTTGATCTGCCCCTGGGCCAGAAAGCCCACGTGCGCGTGCATGCACAGCGCGGTACCGACCAGGGGCTTCAGGTGCGTCGACCAGCGGAAGTCTACCGGGTATACCACCCGCTTCACCCGGGCGTCGCCGGTGCGCACCATGTCAATCTGTACCCCGCCCATTTCGCGGTGCTGGGCCCCTGGCATCGGGCTCAGGAGGAAATCGTTCTGGCTCATGTTTTTCTGCGCTAACCCTATGGATCCATTCCCTCCGCTCCGCCTCAGGTTCAAGATAACCGTTCCTCCGGCCAAACCCTAACGTTCGCGCCGCCGCCCGGTCCTTACGGCGCGGATGTAGCCAGGATATCCTGGAGGTTTGCCCCGCTCCCGTTACAGCGGATGGGCGTCGTTGGTAGAGCTGGCCCCGGGGTCGGTGTCGCCGCTGGTGTCGGGCTGAATCGTAACCGCCGGATCAGTCAGGGCTTCTTCGCCGTCGGCCGCTTCCTGCTGGCTGGGCGCTGGGGACACGGGCGGGGAACCAGGGTCAGCCGGCGAAGCAGACGGCGTCGGGGCATCGCCGGAAGGCACCTGCGCGGGCTGGTCGGTGGGCCGGGGGGCAGGGCTGGGGGCCGGCTGGTCGTCGACCGTGCTTTTCGTGGCGGGGCCGGTTGGGGTGGGGTGGGCGGCTGGTTTTGGGCGAGGGTCCATGAGTACCGGAACTAAGAGAGGAGAACGTAAATGATAGTGGTGGTCGGCTCCAGAGTGGTGCCACGACTTTTTTGGTCGTGGTACCACTATCGTTGAACGAGCCTCGGACGGATGTCAGCAACGATAGTGGTACCACGACTTTGAGTCGTGGCACCACTCCCCTGCCACCGGGTTCGTGTACCAACGCAGGCAGTCGGGCCAGGGTTGGTACCAGGGGACTTCCCTGCCCTACGCCGCCAGCTACCACGAAACCCCCACCTCTTCCGTGGAGAGGAGTTGGGGGTGAGGCCGGCGTAAGGCTACAGCAGCTCCACGCCCGTGCCTGCCAGTTTGCGCCGGACGGCATCGGACCAGATGCTCACCTGCACCTCCCCGATGTGGGCCTTGCGCAGCATAAACATGCACACCCGCGACTGGCCAATTCCGCCGCCAATGCTCTGCGGCAGCTGATCCGTTAGCAGCATATCGTGGAAGTACAGAGTGCGGCGCTCGGAGCAGCCGCGCAGCGCCAGCTGGCGGGTCAGGGCGGCTTTATCGACCCGGATGCCCATGGAAGACACTTCGAACGACGTTTTGAGCACCGGATGCCAGAGCAGAATGTCGCCGTTCAGCCCCTGGTAGCCTTCTTCGTTGTGGGTGCTCCAGTCGTCATAGTCGGGTGCGCGGCCGTCGTGGGCTTCGCCGTGGGTCAGCTCCCCGCCGATGCCCATCAGGAATACGGCCCCGAACTCTTTGCTGGCCTCGTGCTCCCGCTGCTTGGGCGTGAGGTCGGGGTAGCGGCGCAGCAGGTCTTCGGCGTGCAGAAAAGTGATGGCGGCGGGCAGCACCGGCGTGATTTCCGGGTACCCGGCGGCTACCTGGGCTTCGGTCAGCAGCAGGGCGGCGTAGATTTTCTCCACCGTAGCCCGCAGAAAGGCGCTGGTCCGCTGCTCAGGCGCCATGTGCTGCTCCCAGTCCCATTGGTCCACGTAGATGGAGTGAATAGGGCTGTAGTCCTCGTCGGGGCGCAGGGCCCGCATGTCGGTGAGCAGGCCCCGGCCGGGCTCGATGCCCAGCTCCTGCAGGCGCACCCGCTTCCATTTGGCCAGGGAATGCACCACCACAGCGCGCTGCTCGCCCATAGCCTTGATGGGGAAATGCACGGCCCGCTCTACCCCGTTCAGGTCGTCGTTGATGCCGGTGCCATCGAGCACGGCAATGGGCGACGACACCTTACTGAGGTGGAGCTGGCGGGCCAGCTCGCGGGCAAAGGTTTCTTTCACGAAACCAATGGCTTCTTCGGTCTTCAGGAGGTCCTGAGCAGTCATGGCAGTGGGGATTTGGTGAATTATTTAAACTAATGTTTGGCTTGATTCCGGCGCAAAGAATTACCGTTCCCCGAATGGGTAGCTTTTTTTGAAAATCAATAAATGCCGCGTTAAAAAAATCACGGACGATACCGCTCCCGGAAAATACCCGGCGGACGCGGCGGGCGCAAAAAAAGCCTCCCCGATATCAGGAAGGCTTTTTTGTTATTTATTGTTCTTTCGTTTTCCCTTTGGAACAATAGCCTCCTTATCTCGGAATAAATTATTATTCGAGTTATTATTCCGGAGAGTATTGCTGAAGAAAAGCGTCATTTTTCGGGTGCTTTTTGAGCGGTATAGAACAAGTATAAAGGAACAAATAATTACATCCAAATTAATCTTTTGGAATTTTGCGACCCATCGTATTCCAGGCGGGCCGAGCGCCCGGGCAAAACCCGCCTTGGCAATCCGCGTTCCGCCCTTTTACCCGCCATTAATCCCGCCGGTAATATCCCGCACGGCCTCCGACAAAGAGGCCGGCACCTGCGCCGAAGGCTGCAGAAACCGGAGCAGCTTCAGGTACTTGGCCCGGCCCTCCTCCAGCAGGTGCGGTGAGACCTCCACCGTGAACACGCTGAACGGCTCGACCTTCTGCACGCCTACCAGCAGGAAGCGGTCGGCGCGCAGGGCGTCGAGGTAAAAGGCGGCCTGGCGGTCGTAGTCGTAGCCGCTGCACTGGGCCAGAAAATGGTCGTAGTCGCGGGCGGCGGTGGTTTTGAAGTCGATGATGGTGTAGCCCTGGTCGGCAGTGGGCACCACCAGGTCGGCGCGCAGCTTGCAGAGGGTACCCGTGCCGGGTTCGGTGAACACGCAGCTGGGCTCGGGCGTGCCGGTATCGAGCAGCTCCACCAGCTCGGGCTTCAGCCGTACGCCCTCCACCATCCACCAGATCAGGGAATCGTTGATGCCGGGCTGGCCGCCCTCATAGAGGTCGGGTTCCAGCAGCGCCGTATGAAAAGCCGTGCCCAGCCCCAGGGCCCCGGCCATGGAAGCGGGTTTTTCGTAGCGGCCGTTCAGGGCATCGCGCAGGCGCGAGAGGTCGGAGTTGGCAATGGCCGGCAGCGCCCGGTAATCGTCGTAGGGCAGCCGCAGCAGATCGGGACGGGGGTGGGCTTCGAGGGCAGAAAGGGTCACAGGATGGAGGTCAGAATGAAAAACGGGCAACGCAGAGCGGCACTTAGCAACACCAACGGCCCCGTGCCAGGGCCCGGCGAAGCACCTATAGTCCCCAATGTACGGGCGAAACGACTAGTCGGCGGCAGATTTTTTGCGCGCCGCGCGGGCGGGGCAGCGCAGCAGCCCCTGCTGTTCCCGCTTACCTTTGTGCTTCTGCTTCCACCCCATGCCCCACCTCCAGATCGACGACCTGCACATCGAGTTAGTGCGCAAGAATATCCGCAGCCTGCGCCTAACCGTGTACGCCCCCGACGGCCGCCTCCGGGTGGCCGCCCCGCTGCGCACCCCCGAGGCCACTATCCACGAATTTATTACCGCGCGCCGGGCCTGGATTCAGAAACACCAGCAGCAGTTCGGGGCCCGGACCAGGCCCGCAGCGCTGAACTACGAAGCGGGCGAAACCCACTTCTACCAGGGTCGCCCCCACCTGCTGCAGCTACACCCGGCCCCCGGCGCGGCCCGCGTAGTCCGGTCGGACGAAGCAGACGTGCTGAACCTCTACGCCCCGGCCGGCAGCACGCGGGAGCAGCGCGAAAAAGCCCTGACCACGTGGTACCGGGCGCGGCTGAAGGAGCAGCTGCCCGCGCTGGTGGCGCACTGGGAAGCAGTTGTGGGGGTCCGGGTGCAGGCCTGGGCCGTGAAGCAGATGCGCACCCGCTGGGGCACCTGCAACATCCGCGCCCAGCGCATCTGGCTGAACCTGGAGCTGATCAAGCACCCGACCGTTTGCCTGGAATACGTGGTGGTGCACGAGCTGGTACACCTGCACGAGCGGCTGCATAATCCGCGCTTCTGGGGCCTGATGGATCAGTTCATGCCCGCCTGGCGCCCGGCCCGGCAGGCCCTGACCACTACGCATCTGAAGCCCTGCGCGTAGCCAGGCGCCCGGTCACGTTGCGGCGGGGTTCGGCCCGCCGGCCCGGCCCCGGGTGGGAAGTGGCGCCAGGGTGACTACTTTTGAAGAATGTCTCGTTTTATGAAGGTGAAGGTTTTGCTGGTGCTGACTCTGGTCATGAGCTGGGGGAAGGTACTTGCGCAGAACCCGGCAGCCGGGCAGACCTACACCAGCACCCGGGCCGGCTACCGGCTCACGTATCCCCCCGGCTGGTGGGTGCAGCAAACCGAGAATCCCGCCGACGCCACCTTCTACGTTGGCCCCTCCTGGCGGGCCGCGCTGGCCGTAGCGACCCTCACCATCCGCCCCCTGCCCGACGACCGCAAAGACCTGAACCTGCTCGCTCACGGCCAGCCCGACTCAATGCGGCGGGCCCTGGCGGCGCTGCCCGAGGCCCGGGTGCTGCGCCTCGAAGGGCGTGAGGCCGGCCCCTACCAGGAGATAAACTACGACTATACCTACGTTCCGGCCGCAACCGGCATCCGCACCCGGGTGCTGGGGCGGCGGCTGTGGCGTAATGGCTACGAGTACCGCCTCGAATACCGGGCTCCCGCCACCCAGGATGTCCGCTATCTGACCGAGGGCCGGCAGCTGGTCGAGTCGCTGACGCTGCTGGGGAAAGGCCTGCCCAGCCGCCGCTACGCCGACCAGGCCTGCGACGACAAGATGTACGGCATTGCCGCCCTGCGCTACGAAGACGACCAGTGGCAGGACGACTGCCGGACCATTCACGAGTTCTCGACCGCCGACCCCAGCGCGCCACCCACCATCCACCGGCGCGCCCTGCCCTTTCAGTCCTACGCCCTGGCCAAGGGGTTCGACAACTGCCTGTATTCGGCTACCAAAGCCCCCACCGACGCGCCCGAATACGTGTACCGCTACGACCCGGCCATCCGCCAGGGCCGCTATACCCACTGGCAGCTGCCGGCCCAGGGCCCCGAAAACGTCTGGATTGCCGCGGCCACCGATGCCCGCGGCGACCTGTATTTTATTACCTCCGATGCGGCCCGGCTGGTCAGGGTCAGCCCCACCGACGATACCGTGACGGTGGTCTGGACTACCGACCCGGTGCGGCAGGCCCCTTACTTCCCGGCTCTCGGTTTTGCGGGCGCGGGCACGCACGCCAACTTCTGCCTCGACGATGCCAACACGCTCTATCAGGTATACAGTACCGACGGGGCCCTGCTGCAGACTGACCTGACCACCCACCAGCCCGCGCCCGACCTGCTGGCGCTCGATGGTTTGCCCGAACAGGGCGGCTACAGCGACCTGCTGCTGCAAAATGATGCCGCCGGCCGGCGACGCCTGTATCTGGCGGGTCCCAAGGCCCTGTATGAGGTGGATATGATAAGCCACCGGGCTACGCGGGTCCGCCGCGGCGTATACACCGACTTAGCCGGCTGCAATCTGTTCCGCCTCCCGCCTCCCGCACCGGCCACGGCCACCTGGCGTGGTCGCGTGCTTGAAGCCGGCACGCGCCGGCCCCTGCCCCAGGCCCGGCTGCAGCTGAGCGTCAAGGGTCAGGAAACCGTAGTCCCGCTGACGCCCCGGAGTAGCTTCGCCATCCCGCTCCCCCCCGGTCCGGCGACCTTTAGCGCGCAGGCCCGGTTAGCCGGCTACCTCACCACCGACAGCACCTACCGGACGTTGGCAAAGCCTTCCGCCCAGGATATTCTGCTCCGCCCCCTGACGGTAGGCACCACGCTCCGGCTGGATAAGGTGCGGTTTGAGCAGGGCCAGGCCGTGCTTTTGCCCTCCTCCTTCGCCGCCCTCGACCAGCTCCTTGCTCTGCTCCAGCAAAACACTCCGCTCACCATTGAGCTGCGTGGCCACACCGACAACGTAGGGGACTTGCGGAAAAATGTAGTCCTCAGCGAGCAACGCGTGGCCGCAGTGAAGACCTACCTCGTTGGGCACGGCATTGGCGAGGCGCGCATCACCGGCCGCGGCCTGGGCGGCACCGAGCCCCGGGCCAGCAACGACCGCGAAGCCACCCGCCAGCTTAACCGCCGGGTAGAGTTCCGGGTGACGGGGGTACGGCAGGAACCGGCAGAAAACGGACGAAGCCGGCCCGGCCCTAAGTCCGGGGAGGAATGATTCGGCGGTAACTCGGCCAAGCAGTACCCTCCCGGAATAAAAAAACCTTCACTGCATTACGCAATGAAGGTTTTGGTGATCCCGCTGGGATCACACCGCATTACGTTGACTTATCAATAAAATACCCTCATACAGGCTTCAGCACACTATAATTAGAATCGTTTTATCAGAACTTACCTGCCTATTTTATATTTTACGGCCCCACTTGCGGCCCCACTCAAAACTTTACCTACCTTTGGTTAGCCCAGCGAAAAGCACAATTGTCCTTCTCTTTATCATATATATATGGCCTCTACCAAACTGGTTATCCGCAGTGACCGGAAGAACTTCGGCAAGACGACGATCTACGTCCAATACACGCATAGGAGCGCGAAGAAGAAGTTTAGCACTGGCTTTAGTATTGAACCTGAACGCTGGAATAGCGAAGCGGGCAAACCGATAGGCAACACCAAGGAAATACAGGATTTCTACACTAGGCTGCTAGTCGTCAAAGGGCGTATTGACCAAATTGTCCAAGCGGCTATTCTCGCTGGGGAGGATCCCTGCTTTGCCCTTGTAGAGGAGCGACTGAAAAAACTCCCTACTTCTGCTGCTCAGACAACCGACTTGACAAGGCCGGAACCGGCCAACAAGAAAGACTTCCTCCAATTGTTCGCGGAATACATTGACGCTACCAGTGCTTCCAAAGCGCATGGAACAGTCAAACATTACAAGAGCACGCTAAATCATCTCAAAGCATACGCAGCGGCGCGAAGCCTCAAACTGACTTTACCCCAGCTGGACACTAACTTTTACCACGATTGGGTAAAGTTTCTGACCAAGGAGCTTGCACTAACTAATGGCACCGCTAACAACCAGATCAAGCGAGTCAAAGTGGTTATGAGCTATGCCGTTGACAAGGGACTGACAGACAATATGGCTTTCCGGAAATTCAAGCTCTTAAAGCATACGGAAGCGGATATTACGTATTTAACCCAAAATGAACTGCAAACGCTTTTTGAGGCCGACTTGTCCACTGAGCCACGGCTGGCCAAAGTGCGAGACCTATTCGTCTTAGGGTGCACCACTGGCCTTCGCCATTCCGACTTCAGCAACATCCACCCCGAGAGCGTTGAGAACGATCAACTCGTATTGCGTACCGTCAAAACCGGAGACTGGCTCCGAGTGGATTTAAACCAATACTCCCGCACCATCTTGGAACGTTACCCTACTGGATTACCGAAGTTGTCCCAGCAGAAGCTTAATGAGTATGTGAAAGAACTCGGCCAGCTCTGCGGCATCGATAAATCCACGCTTGTAGTACACTACCAGGGTAGCAAACGGGTTGAGAAGCGAGTACCGAAATACACTCTACTGTCGTCTCATACCGGCCGGCGTACGTTTGTAACCCAAAGTTTGGAGCGCGGTATGGCGATAGAGGTAGTCCAGAAGTTCACAACACATAAAGATATCAAAACCTTGATGCGTTACGCTAAGGTTGCTGATGAGCAAAAGAAGTTGCAGATGGGGAAAGCATGGGGGTAATTTAAGGGCCTGATTGTACTACTCCCCAAAAACTGGACAGTTTAGGAGGCGGTTGTTAAGCAAATGGATGGGTGGTGGAAGGTAGGTGTTTTGGCGAAGACTTGGGCGGGCGTTTGGCCCTTCAGGCCCTGGTGGGGACGCTGGTGGTTGTAGTAGGTGAAGTAGGCCTGGAGCTGCTCGTAGAGGTGGCGGCCATCGGTGGCCGGGTTGAGGTAGACGCATTCCCACTTGACCGAGCGCCAGAGCCGCTCGATGAACGCATTATCGGTGGCCCGGCCGCGCCCGTCGCGGCTGATCAGGCAGCCGGCCGCCAGCAAGGCCTGCTCGAAGAGCTGACTGGTGAACTGGCTGCCCTGGTCGGAATTGAAGATGTAGGGAGCCGGCTGGAGCGCTAACGCCGCGCCCAGCGCCGTTAAACAGAAGCCCACGTCGAGCGTGTTGCTCAGCTCCCAACTCAGCACGTAGCGCGAGTGCCAGTCAAGCACGGCCACCAGATACAGGAACCCTTTAGCCATGGGAATGTAGGTAATGTCGGTGCTCCACACCTCGTTAGGGGCGCTCAGCACTCGTTCGCGCAACAGATACGGATAGCGCGTAACGCCCTGTCCGGGCACACTCAGGCGGGGTTTAGGATAGACCGGCTCCTGGCCCATGAGCCGCACGAGGCGGCGCACCCGTTTTTCGTTGACCTGGTGGCCCAGCAGGCGCAGGTGGTCGCGCAAACCGAGTACGCCCTTGAAGTTGTGGCGCGTAAACTCCTCATCGAGCAAGCGCATCAGCGTCAGGTTCAGGTCTGTTTCGCCCCGCGGCTGGTAGTAATAGCTGCTGCGGGCCAGGCCCAGGGCCTGGCAGCGGGCCTGCACCGTGCCCTCGTCACTGGCCTGCACCAAGGCGCGTTGTTGAGCGACTACCATGTGGGCAGCGTTTTTTTTAGCAGCTGGTTTTCCATTTCTAGCCGACCGATGGCGGCATATAAGGGCTCGACGTCGGGTGGGGCCGGCGCGCTGGCCACGGCGTCGGTGAACACGTGCACCGCCTGCTGGCGCAAATGCAGCTTCCAGCGACTAATCTGGGGCACTGACAACTGGTAGCGGGCAGCTAGTTCGGCCAGCGGCTGCCGCTCCGTCAGGGCGGCTAGGGCCACCTCCGCCTTAAACTCGGCAGTGAAGCGGCGACGGGTACGTTTTGGGTTCATGGCGTTGACTAAGATAGCCACCACAAACTGTCCAAACTTTGGGGAGTACTACAGTAATAGTATAGTAGTTAGTGTTTTCATGGCCGCTAAGATAAAAATTTACCCACCCCAATACTTTTTACTGCTCCAATTTTGGGGCTGTTACAATCAGCCAGAGCTAGTAGCAATCATTTCACTGGAAAATTAGATTTATCGATCAGGGTACAGTACTATTGCATAAGTATCTAATTTAGATAAAACTTAACTAGAGATGGGAAACATATTGATCTTCGTTGCATGGATTTACGCAATTGGCAGCCAGATATCTGCTATGTACTTCTGGTATTTGTGGTCACAGAGTCATGGTTTTATCAGCACATTGTTCATTGGCCCAATTGTAGGAGAACTCAAAGGCATTTTTTGGCCCTTCTTTCTGTAAAAACAATATATACAGTAAGTTACACAACGATGCACCAATTTTTAGGCGGGCTTTAGGTGGTAGCCGCAATGCTTGTAGTAATCCCCAAAGTTTGGACACATTAGGCGGACTACCTTAGCCAACGTTATCAACCCCAAATGCACCCGTCGCCGCTTCACTGCCAAGTTTAAGGCAGAGGTGGCCTTAACCGCCCTGAGTGAGCGGCGGCCGCTAGCTGAACTGGCCGCCCCGTTCATCTTTTATTCCGACCAGGGCAGCCACTTTACCAGCCAACTTTTTGAGCAGGCCCTGCTGAGGGCAGGCTGCCGCATCAGCCGAGATAGGCGCAGCCGGGCGACTGGTAATGCGTTTATCGAGCAGCTCTGGCGCTCCGTCAAGTAGGAATGCGTGTACCTCAACCCGGCCCCCTCTACGAACAGCTTCAGGCTTACATCACCCATTACACCCACCAGCGTCCCCACCAAGGCCTAAAGGGCCAAACACCCGCTCAAATCTTCGCCCCAAAACACACCTTCAACCCGCAACCCACTTGCTTAATAAGCACCTCCCAATCTGTCCAGATTTTGGGGAGTAATACAAGCGTAAATCAGAGCAAACAGGCACATAAGTTGATTAACTTTGTAGCTGCCAACAAGTTTGTAGTTGCCATCTCTGCCTACGGCAAAAGCCCCGTGGCCTCAGTTGAGGCGCGGGGCTTTTTGTGGGTCACGAAAAATAAACCTAATGAGGCGGTTCCCCAAATCTTAGCGAATCAATAGTTAATTGATAGGTATATCCATCTTCATCTACCCCTTGCATCTCCTTTTCTCCTATTCTAGTGACCTTAACTTCAGACTCTATCCCTCTTTCGTCCATAAAAGTACCAGAGCCAGTTAAAGCCCCTGTTGAATCCATAGTCACGTCCCCCGTGACTTTTAATCTACGGGAATTTTCTCCTCTTACCGAATAGTCCCACTCCTTCCATGCATCTGGATTGCGTTCTATATAGTTTCTGGAGTCACAACTATTAAGGATGCAAACACT
The DNA here is from genome assembly GCF_039539565.1 of Hymenobacter fastidiosus. NCBI lineage: Bacteria > Pseudomonadati > Bacteroidota > Cytophagia > Cytophagales > Hymenobacteraceae > Hymenobacter > Hymenobacter fastidiosus. Next base: position 27,518 of record NZ_BAABDJ010000033.1, read on the forward strand.
TAGGATTGCTAGTAGCACAGCCTTTACTCTCATGATTAATCAATCTATATTGTGTGCCGCAACTTAAGGTGTTTGTCCAAAAAAGCAATCATCGAATATCAAAAAGCCCTTCACTCTTATAGCGGTTTCGTGAACGGTGCATCCAATTTTTGGCAGTAACCTACTGTTAAACAGTAGCTTAAGAGTTAAAAAGTGCGCGCCAGTTGCGAAACCGCTATATAATGCTCTGCCACATCACCAGAACTTCCATCGGCCTAGGCAATGGCTAGGGCATGGCCTTTGAGCACCACGCTCTACTCCCGGTCGACGCTGAGGTGGTGTGTCTTCAGGTGAGGTGCCTCCTCAATGACATAGTTAATGGTATGAGTACTGCGCTGAACGCTGGACCTGAGTAGCTTTTACGCAGCACTTCCACCAGCTTCTTAGCTTTTTGTCGGGCGTTAGCTGGTTCCATCCCGTCTTTAAGTAAGCGTCGGATCTTGTTTCCCATATCCTTCTTTACTTCGCCTTTCTCGCGCCAGCCGATGATTTTCAGCTCCCCGGCCCCACCAATTCAAAAAGCTGCACCGTGACCTGAGCCGCATCAGCAAAGATGGTCTTTAATAGAGTCGAGCACGGCAATCTGCCCCTCGGTGAAGAATCCCTTGGCATGGCCTGCCTGGTTTTCGTTGTGCACTTCCTCAGCCAGTCCAGGACTGCTAAAAGAAATCACTGATTACTCCTGCTTTTGGCAGCGAGAGGCCACAAACAAAAAAGGCTCCTTGGTCAGTTACCAAGGAGCCTTCAGCAGAAATGGTTATAACTGTATCGAGACGTTACGAGCGGTTACAAGCGTTACGAAAAGAGCGAATACGCAGTGCCATAGCCTTACGCAACGACTAAGCAGGCTACGCTTGCAACCGGTCGCGGAGCTGCTTCCGCCACTTTTTCGACAAGTCATAACACTCTTTATACCCCGTGAAGAAAGTAGCCTTTGCCTGAGCATCGCGCAGCACCCGTGCCGCCTCCCACAAATCATTCAGGCGCTGACGGGCCGCGCTCTCCGTCTGAGCCAGATGCGGATGCTGCTTGTAATCTTCCCGCGCATCTACGACAAGATCCAAAAGTTGCTGCAACTGCTTCACCGGCAGGCGCAGGCCTTCATACTGCAAAAACGGTTCTATTCCCTCCACATAGTACTCGTGTACCTCCCGGCAGCGTGTTTCTTCATTGTGCCGCTTTTGCTCGGTTGCTTTTGCGGCCTCTTCTGCCTGATAACGTGCCAGGTATTCGTTGGCAGGCTTTCCGCACGTAGTGACTGGCTCGTACGCGGTGGCGGCCGGAGGTTCCGGCTGCTGCCACGGCAGCAGTGGGTACGCTGTCTTTGCGAGCGCAGGAGTGCTCAGGTCTTCAAAATCTATGTCCAGCGCGTCCTGGCGCTGCCGATGGGCGCGTACACGGCAGGCGACGCTGCAAAAAGTTTTATCCATACGCCCGGCAATTGGCTCACCGCAGCTGGTGCATTCTTTTTCAAAGGAATTCATATAAGCAAGAGTTACAAAGTAGAGGTGGTCAGAGGCGGTCAAGCCCCTGATGTGGGATTTGCTCCTTTCTTCCCGTGCCACCCGTGCCACGCCCCTTATCGGCCCTCCAGCCGGTTTGTGGCATGGGATGTCACGTGACGGCCTAGCACGGCTACCCTGCCCAAACCCCACGGCGGGGCACGTGAGCGGGTGGCACGGGTGGCACGAGAAGAAATAGAAACATGTACCGGCTTAGGTCGTGCTAGCGGTGGGACGAGCCCACTCCGCTTGCAGCAGTTCGCGTACCCAATAGCCGCCGACTCGATGGTTATCACCAATGCGCCGCGTCTTGCGGGGCATTCCCAGACGGGTCAAGGCTTCGCCCACCGCTTTATCCCGCAGATTACGCGTCGTCGAGCCCACCTGTAGGCGCTCCTTAATCTCGGCCAAGGTCAGGAACATATCACCCGACTCGAAATGCGCTGCCACCAGATCATATTCCGGCGTATCGTGCTGGAACTGCTGGTTGCGCTCGTGCACCGTCTGCAACTCCACTTCGCCAAACCAGTACGGATACTCGGTCTTCCAGAGCTGGTACGCTTCGCGCCATACGGCATCGATCTCCACCTGCCGGGCAGCATGAATGTCGATGGCCTCCACCTCGAAGGGCAGAAACCGCCGCGAACCGGTCGGATCGGTGAGAAAGTCCGCTCCGTTAACGCTGCCCATAAACGAGGCCCGCCGGGGCAGTTCGGCAATGATGCGCCCATAAGGACGACGAATCTTCACTGAAGGCTGGGTAATGAGCGTCTTAAGCGAGTTTTCGTCCTGCTTGTTGAGCGTGCGCAACTGATCGTCAATGTTGATGAACAAGTATTCCGCCAGTAGCAGTTGCGTATCCTTGCTCTCCACGTGCACTTTGCCCGTGAACAGGTACTGCTTGGCCAGCGCTGGTGGGCAGAGTAACTCCAACCACGTCGTTTTGAACTGGCCCTGACCGCCCGTCAGCACCAGGCACGTGTGATTCTGGCACCCATCGGGTGTCAATGCATTAGCCACGACCGCCACCATCCATTTGGTCAGAAATAGCTGAAAGACGTTCGGATCGGCCACCGTGACGGTCGCTGCCAGCTGGGCCAGGTACCCCGTGGCTGGGGGCATCAGGTCCAACCCGGTGAAGTACTCAACCAAGGGGTTTACCCGGGGCGTAAAGTCCGAAGCCAGCAACCGGTACAAGGCATCGGTGCCCAATGGGCACTGCTGGTGGATTAGCTCCCGATACAGGCTATTCAGCTGGTAGTCGTCCAGGGATTCGTAGGGAATGGCGCTGCCCGCCGGGCGCCATTCTACTACTTCCTTCACGACATTGAACCGTACCTCGTAGTGCTCGCGCAGGTAGGTTTCGGTGGCTTGCAACTTATGATTGCCATCGGCTCCTTTTGCCGGTGGTATCGCTGAAGAAGAGGACGACTTCATATAATCGGCTCCTCTAGTGCGGGCATCGGGCTAGTGATATAGCCATACTGAGGATGTTCTTTCTCCGTTGCACACGGCTTAAAGAACATAACCTGCATCCCGGCAAGCGATGGGTCCGACGTCAGCAGACGGTCCATTTCATTTTCCACTGCCAACCAGAGCTTAGGATCTTGTTGGGCAGTTTCTACTACGCTCGCTGGTATCGACTCTTGCAGTTCCTTAAGCTGAAGATAAATCCAACGCAGCCCCTTCCGGAGCGTAGTTTGTCGCTCTTTTGCCTGAACGGTGACCGCACTAGCGGTTTTTTCGCTTGTCCAAGCATCGACTTGCTGGCTGAGGCGGAATACAACGAGGAGCAAGGCTTCGATTTTAGCGAGCATCATGCTTTCCTGTTTTCTGTTTAGCGGCATCCAAATACGCAGCTAGGTCGCTACGCTTGTAGAGTACGCGCTTATCGGACGAATTATAGGCTGCGATGCGCCCTGCACCGCGCAGCTTGTTCAGCGTGGGCTTGGAGAGATGCAGAAAGTCTAGCGCCTGCTTCGTGGTGAGGTATTCAGCCTCCGCAGCCGCTGGCAGCGTCTGGCGCAGCATCTGCAGCATCAGCGCAAAACGGGTATCGAGTTCATCCTGGAATTGGTCCAGGGCTAAGGTTACAATTTTCATGAGTAAGAAAGAAGAAGGTTGAAACGGCTCCTGCAGGAAGCTGTCACAATGTTCTTCATTCCTTACCGCGACTACTTGTGATTATTTGGGGCGATTTTCAAATAGTTTACTACACTGATCCTAAAACAGCGTTAACAGGCTCATTTTAAGTGCATCAGATCTTCCTCAACCAACTTCGCCAGATCCTGTTTCCCTGAGGCCAGAAAGAACTGCTGAGCCTGGGCCATATATTTTTCGTTCAGCACCCGGTTGTTTTCCTGATTTGGCGCTTCGGTCAAGTAGTGTACCAGTGGGGCAATGCTATTGGCCGTACGCGCCAGCAAACCAGCCAGAAAATGTACTAGTTCGTCGCTGTACTTCAGAGTCCCAGGCCACACCCCACCGCGATGCATGTAATACACCACCACGAGTTGAGAATACGTATTTAAGCTCTGGGACTGGCTTTTTCCTTTGCGGGCAGCAATCGGGTTTTGCACGTGCCCTCTTTGCAGCCGTATCCAGTCGAGTAGCAATCGTCCATTCTCCCCCTGCCAGAGTGCTTCTAGGTCGACTTTACCGCCTAACAGGACTTGAGCCCTAGCTACAATGCTCTCTTCTAAATAATCCAGAAAGGCTTCTGCAGTATTGTCACGAGTATAACGGCCATAGTGCTCGTCTAGGAGCGCTACCCGATCTTCCACCGTATAGGCCGGGTTGAAAAAACGGTGTAGAAACTCTTCATCATACACAGCCTCTTCTTTAACTAACTTCTGCTTTCCCGCATCGCTTACCCAGACTCGCAAGGAGAGAGTAACATTATTTTTTGGCAGAATATTCTTTGGAAGAACCACATACTCTCCTGCCTCGGGAATGTAATCTCCTTCCCGGATAACCATTTTACGACCACTATAGTCGTAAATGCGGCAAGATCGGTCAATGTGCAGGAATTTATGGATACGGTGATTAGGCATGGTACTGAGCGTAAAGGGGAAAATGCAACTGACTGATGGGTATTATACAGCCCAGATTCAGCCTTTACACGCATTTTACCGGTTTGGTTTACCGTATTTGCCACAAGCTGCCACGGAGGCAATGATTTTGTGAGCAATAGCAAACCAAGTACGGTCCCACTCACGGCCCCAGTAACAAAAAAACCGCCATTGCAGCCTGCAATGGCGGTTTTTGGTGATCCCGCTGGGATTCGAACCCAGGACCCGTACATTAAAAGTGTACTGCTCTACCAGCTGAGCTACAGAATCATTTACTTGCGTACAGGAATCGTGCTCCTTTATTGCGGATGCAAAAGTAGCCGCGTACGCTTAAACCACCAAATGTTTTGCCGAAATACTCCCTCTTTTTTTGCTTATCCTTTCTGCTGCTAACTCAAAAAGTTGGCAGTCAAAATATTAGCCCGGCCGTGCGCCAGGGCGATTCCTTGTTTACCCGGGGTGCTTACGAGGCTTCGTATCCTTTCTACCGGCAGGCCCTCCGGCAGGGTGAGCAGGTTTCCGGGCGGCTGCTCCTGCGCATGGCCTTCGTGCAGGAAGGCCTGGGGCACTACCCGGCCGCCTTGTACTACCTGGGGCTGGCACACACGCGCCAGCCCCGACAGGCCACTTGGCGCAAAATCACTGAGCTGGCGCAAAATCACCGCCTCACTGGCTACTCCAGTTCCTGGCGCCAGGGGCTGATTATTACCTTCCGGCGTCATTATTACCAGGGGCTGCAGCTGCTCCTGATCGGAGCGGTAGTGGGGGCAATGCTACTGGTGGTCCGGCGCCGGCTGGGCCGGCAGTGGGCCCTCCCCTACAGCGTGTACCTGGGGCTGGTGGGGAGCTATCTGAACCTGCTGCAGCCGGGCCAGGCAGGTATGGTGGCCCGCTCCCACGCCCCGCTGATGGCTGGCCCCAGCGCCGGGGCCGCCTGGCTTACCACCGCCACCGCCGGCGACCGGCTGGTAGTCCGGGGACGGCAGGATATCTGGTATCGGGTGCAATGGCGGGGCCGGGTCGCCTATATCCGCCGCCACGACCTGCTGCTGGTCCAGTAGTCTCTCCGCGGTGGCCTGATATTGTCGGCGCTGACGTTTTTGATTCGGCAATGCCTGACTGCCTGACGGCCTGGCAGCCGGCTCCGCTAAGCATCAATCGGTTAACCTGCCTTCATTCTGTAGCCAACCGCGGGCTACACCGGGGAGCCTTCCTCCTTGCGAAAATGGTTGAGCACCAGCCGGTCCGTCAGGCCGGGCAGCCACTTGTTCAGAAAGACGGTAAGCTTCCCCTGGCCCGTGAGCACCAGGTCGCGGCGGCGCCGGCGCACGGCCTGCAGCAAGTGGTGCGCTACCGCTTCGCTGCTCATCATCTGTCCTTCGTTACGGGGCGACTCACCCTGGGCGGAGCCGTCGGCCGCCAGCGCCGTCTGGCGAATATTAGAGGCCGTAAACCCGGGGCAGGCCACCAGTACGTGCACCCCCTGCGGCAGCAGCTCGGTGCGCAGCGCCTCCAGGAAACCCTGCATGGCAAACTTGGAAGCCGAATAGCCCGTGCGCCCCGGTAGTCCGCGGTAGCCGGCGATGCTGGAAATACCCACGACCGACCCCTTCGTCGCCACAATATGCGGTAGCGCAAACTTGGTGGCGTACACGGTGCCGAAGAAGTTGGTCTGCATCAGCTGCCGGATTACGTCGAGGTCCGCATCCTGAAACAGGGCCCGCATCGAGATGCCCGCGTTGTTGATCAGCACGTCCAGCCGGCCAAAGGCCGCCACCGCTTCGGCTACGGCCCGTTGCGAATCTTCCTCCCGGCCCACGTCGGCCCGCACGGCGAGGTGCGCAATGCCCAGGCGGCTCAGCTCCTGCGCCGTGTCGGCCAGCCGGGCCTCGTCGCGGCCGGTAACGACGATCTGGGCCCCGGCCTGGCCGAAGACCACGGCACAGGCCCGGCCAATACCGGACGTGCCGCCGGTGATGAGAACGACTTTTCCCTTCATAATAACTGCGATTCACGTGAGCCAACCACGAGGGCCGTAGTCAGGCCGGCAAAACTACAGCTTTTGCCGACGCTGAACGCGGCGGCCCCGGCCCCAAATTAAAGCCCGGGTAAAGCAGTCCGGCTACGGCACGAACAGGATTTAGTCGCTACATTTAGAGACAAAATCCATCTTCGCCAGCAGCTCTTTCTTTATGGTGCCACTTCTACCTTTTGGGGGCAAGCCGTCAGTATTTTACCGTGTTTCCCTCCTGGCTTTGCTGGTGCTGACCAGCGCCGGGGCGCGGGCACAATGTCCGGTCGCGGCCAACTGCACCCCGGGGGCCGCCTCCAATCCGGGGGCCGTCAGCATTGGCATGGGCATTCTGAACGTGAAGCTCAACACGATTGACAACACGACGGCGGGCGTAATCGACGGTTACCGGGACTACTCCTGCACCGGCGGCACCACGCTCCTGGTCGGGGTCGACTATCCGGTCAGTATCCGCACCAATGCCAATGCGGACGAGAACGTGCGGGTCTGGCTGGACCTCAACAACGACGGCGCCTTCAATGCCACTACGGAGCTGGTCTTCTCGTCCGACTCGAAACGCCTGCACACCGGCATTATCCGGCTGCCCCTCTCGGCCCCGCTGAACGCCCGGCTGCGACTGCGGGTAGCGGCCGACTATTTCGGCTCGCCGGTGCCGGGACCCTGCACCACGCCGCAGTTTTCGCAGACCGAAGACTACGCCATTACGGCGCTGGCTAACGCGGCCCCGCCCGCGGCGGAATTCGTGGCCGATCAGCCCCTGACCTGCTCGGGCTGCGTGCAGTTCAGGGATCAGAGCCAGAACGCGCCCACCTCCTGGCGCTGGACCTTCGGCGACGGCACTACCAGCACCCAGCAAAACCCCAATCACTGCTATGCTACGGCGGGCACCTACACCGTAGCCCTGACGGCTACCAACACGGCGGGCAGCACCACCCGCACCCGCCCCAACTACATCACCTACAACAACATCATACCCCTGGCGGCCAGCTGCGCGCCGGCCACGCTGGCCCAGTGCTGCGGCTACGGCATCACCCGGTTCACGCTGGGTCCGCTCAGCCAGGCGTCGGCCGTCGGCAGCTACGAAGATTTCAGCTGCACCGCCCGGGTTGAGCTCACGGAAGGCAATCAGTATCCGATCAGCCTGACCACGGGCACGGCCAATGCCCAGGATACGCGGGTGTGGCTGGACCTCAACAACGACGGGGTGTTCAGCCCGGCGGAGCTGCTCTACCAGGCCCTGAACCGTACCAGCCCCAGCGGCACCCTCAGCATTCCCGCCGGGGCGGTTAAGGATAAGCCGTTGCGGCTGCGGGTGCTGTCGGATTTCGTGGGGGGAGCCAGCCAGCCCTGTGCCAGTCCTCAGCTCGGGCAGGTAGAAGACTACACCGTGACGGTACGCACCAGTACAAGTCCGCCCGTAGCGGGCTTTACCTCCGACTACGTTCCTGGTACCTGCGTGAACCCCGTGCAGTTCACGGATCAGAGCCAGAACGCACCCACCTCCTGGCGCTGGACCTTCGGCGACGGCACCACCAGCACCCAGCAAAACCCGGCGCACCTATACGCCGCCTCCGGCATCTACACCGTCGCCCTGACAGCTACCAACGCTTTCGGCAGCGCTACCAGCACCCGCCCGAACTATCTGACCGTGACCGTGCCCTGCCTCCAGTATTGTGCCTCTAACGGGCTCAATTCGAACGTGTGGCTGACCAATGTAGCCGTTACCGGCACGACGGTGAATTTCGCCAACGCCTCGGGGGCAGACCCCGGCGGCTACGGCAACTACCTGGGCAGCACCATTCTGTTGCAGCCCAACGCCTCGTACACGCTGACCACTACGGCCAACCAGAATTTCCAACGGCTGACCTCGGTGTGGATTGACCTGAACCGGGACGGTGTTTTCGCCGCCACCGAGCTGCTGGCCAACCTGAGCTCACTTCTCACCTCCAGCGCGACCATCACTATTCCGAACCGGGCCAACGTGGTGGGCTTTACCCGCATGCGCGTGGTGACGCGGCTGAACAACAACCAGCCCAACGCCTGCGTGCAGAACCAGCCCAACTCCGAAACGGAAGACTACTCGGTGCGCATCGATTTCAACACGGCTACCACGGCGGCCCGCCACCTGCCCACGCTGAGTATTTTCCCCAACCCCACCCCGGACGGCCCCGTGCAGCTGCGGCTGCCCGAGGCTGCCGCGGCGGGCGCTTATGCCGTGACGGTGCACAACGTGCTGGGCGCGGAACTTATCAGCACCACGCTCCGCCTCGGCCCAACCCACGCGGCCACGCTGGATCTGACGGCCCTGCCCCGGGGCCTGTACGTGCTGCGCCTGCGCGGGGCCGATGGCCAGCTAGCCGTACGGCGCGTGGAGCGGCAGTAAGCCGCGGCCCCCGCTCCTGCATTCCTTTTCCGCCGAAAGCTTCCCGCTTTTTCTCTCCTCTTCTGCCTGAATTCTATGCACCCATTTTTACAGCGTAGCCTGCTGCTTATCCTGCTCCTCCTGGGGCTGCGGACAGTGCCCGCCGCCGCGTCGCACCTGCTGGGCGGCGAAATCAGCTACAGCTATCTGAACGCCAATGGTCCCGGGGCCACGCCTTACCGCTACCGCGTCACGGTGCTGGTCTACGTGAATGCCGGCAGTGATTCTCAGGTACCTGATGGCCGGCCTTTCATCGACGTCGCGTTCTACAACAAAACCACCGGGGCCCGCCTGCAGACGGTCTCGTTTCAGCGGACTTCCAACCCCATCATCACCCCGCCGCAGCCCGGCGGCTGCAGCACGCCCGGCAACCCCGTCTCGGTGCGGCTGGTGCGCTACGAAACCGTGGTGAACCTGCCGCTGGCCTTCGAGGGCTACTACGCCGTGTATACCGACGGCACCCGCAACGCCGGCATTCTGAACCTGGCCCAGTCCGCTTCGTGGAGCCAGCTGATTTACGTGGAAATGGCCCCCCCCCTGCTGCCCAACTCTTCGCCCACGTTCTCCGATACGGCCGTGGTGGTGGTCTGCCAGGGCGATACCAGCATTATCGTCAACAATGCCGTGGATGCCGACGGCGACCGGCTGATCTACTCCTTCAGCCGCCCTTATGGGGTGCAGAATCCGCAGATTCCGCCCCAGTTGCCGGGCACCTTCACTCCGCCTCCCACGGCCGTGGCCTACGCTAATGGCTACAGCCAGACGGCGCCCTTCGGGACCGGCCCGGGCCGGTATGCTTTTCTGAACGCCAGCAATGGCCTGAGCGCCTACGCTACGGCGCTGCTGGGCTCCTACGTAGTGGCGGTGGAGGTAAAGGAGTACCGCACTATCAATGGTAATGAGGTACTGATTGGCTCCACCCGCCGGGAGATTCAGCTCGTGTCCCGAACCTGCGTCCCGAACAAGCCGCCGCAGTTTACGGCGGCCACCCTGGCCACCCGTCTCTACACGGTGGAGGAAGGCCAGACCGTGAGCTTCAACCTGGGTGCCACCGATCCTGACGGCAACCCCATCAACCTGAAAGTAAACAGCGTGCTGCTCGACGGCAGTGGGCCGTTCAACGCGACCTTCGCCGGCAACCAGGGCACCGTTCAATCGGGTAATCCAACCGGTACGGTTACCATCAACGGGACGGGCGGCAGCGTAAACGGGCAGTTCATCTTCAACTCCAGCTGCGGCACGGCCCGCAGCACGCCCTACGACTTGGTAGTGACGGCAACGGACGTGACCTGCGGCGCGAAAAGCGTTGCCGATATTTTGCAGATCCAGGTGACCAAAGCCGCCGGCCCCACCAGCCTGGCCGGCCCGGCCGTCATCTGCGACCGGACGCCAACGTACGCCTACACCGCCACCGGACCCGCTGCCACCAGCTACCGCTGGACGGTGCAGGGCGGCGTAATTCAGGGGGCTAACTCCACCCTTACAGTACAAGTGCGCTGGACTACGACGGGGGCCGGACGCATCACGGTCAAAGGCGTCTCAGCCCTGGGCTGCCTGTCCGACTCCGTTTCGCGGACCGTGGACGTGCGGCCCGTCAGCGGCCTGGCCGTAACGCCTACCAGTGCCACCATCTGCGAAGGGACCAGCACCACGCTCACGGCCAGCGGCGCGCAGAGCTACGCCTGGACCGGCGGGGGCCAGACCTTCACCGGGGCTACCATCACCGTTTCGCCCACGCAGACGACTACTTACACGGTGACGTCCACCGACGGCACGTGTACCACTACCCGGCAGGTGACGGTGGTCGTGAACCCGCGGGCGGTAGCCCAGGCCGGTACTGATAAAGCCCTCTGCTCGGGCGAAACCACCCAGTTGGGTTCCGCGGCCCTGGCCGGCTACTCCTACTCCTGGAGCCCGGCTACCGGCCTGAGCAATCCGACCGTGGCCAACCCCGTTTTCGTGCAGACTAATACTACAACGGCTCCCCAGCAGTTCACCTACACGGTTACGGCTACCACGGCCCAGGGCTGCGTGGCCACCGACGAGGTGACGGTAATTCTGAACCAGGCCGTGGTGGCCCAGGCCGGCCCGGATCAGGTCTTCTGCTCGGGCGGCACTGCTTCTTTGGGCATCCCCAACTCGGCCGTGGCCGGCGTTACTTACCTCTGGACGCCGGCCGCGGGCCTGAGTGACCCCACTGCCGCCGCCACCACCGTTACCCTCACCAACCCGGGTACCACGCCCATCGTCACCGCCTACATCCTGCGCGCTACTACCGCCCAGGGCTGCACGGCCACCTCCCCGGTGCGCGTGACGGTAAACCCGGCCGCCGTAGTCAATGCCGGCAACGACCGGGCCGTATGTTCCGGCACGGCCACGCAGCTGGGTACTTCAGTAACGCCGGGCTATGCCTATTCGTGGAGCCCGGCCACCAACCTGAGCAGCGCCACGACGGGTAGTCCGGTATTTTCCGCGCTGAACCTTACCCCAAACCCCATCACGACCACCTACACGGTGACGGCTACCACGCCCGAAGGCTGCACGGCCACCGACGTAGTGAACGTGACGGTAAACCCGGCCGCCGTGGCCGTAGCCGGTACCGACCGGGCTATCTGCTCGGGCGAAACCACCACGCTGGGTTCCGCGGCCCTGACCGGCTACTCCTACTCCTGGAGCCCGGCCACCGGCCTGAGCAGTGCCACGGTAGCCAACCCGACCTTCACGCTGACCAACACCGGCACCACGCCCCAGATCTATACCTTCATCGTTACTGCCACTACGGCGCAGAATTGCCCGGCCACCTCAACCGTGCGGGTAACGGTAAATCCGGCCGCCGTGGCCGTAGCCGGTACCGACCGGGCTATCTGCTCGGGCGAAACCACCCAGCTCGGTTCCGCGGCCCTGGCCGGCTACTCCTACTCCTGGAGCCCCAGCCCGGGCCTGAGCAGCACGACGGCAGCCAACCCGACCTTCTCGCTGACCAATACCGGCACCACGCCCCAGATCTATACCTTCATCGTTACTGCCACTACGGCCCAGGGCTGCACGGCTACGTCCACGGTGCGCATTACCGTAAATCCGGCGGCGGTAGCCGATGCCGGTACCGACGGAGTGTTCTGCTCCGGCGGCACGGCCAGCCTGGGCAATGCGGCCAGCGCCGTAGCCGGCAGCACCTACCTCTGGAGTCCGGCCACGGGCCTGAGCAACCCGAATATCCTCAATCCGACCGTCACGCTGACCAATACCGGCACCACGCCCCTCGTCGTCAACTACACGTTGCGCGTGACGACCAGCCTGGGCTGCCCGGCCACCTCGACCGTGCGCGTAACCGTTAATCCGGCGTCAATTGCCGTAGCCGGTACTGATCGGGCCATTTGCTCGGGTGAAACCACCACGCTGGGTTCCGCATCATTAGCCGGCTACTCCTACTCCTGGAGCCCGGCCACCGGCCTGAGCAGTGCCACGGTAGCCAACCCCACGTTCTCGCTAACCAACACCGGTACCACGCCCCAGCGGTATACGTTCGTCGTCACCGCTACCACGGCCGAAGGCTGCCCGGCTACCTCAACCGTGCGTATCACGGTGAATCCAGCCGCCGTGGCCATAGCCGGTACCGACCGGGCCATCTGCTCGGGCGAAACCACCACGCTGGGTTCCGCATCATTAGCCGGCTACTCCTACTCCTGGAGCCCGGCCACCGGCCTGAGCAGTGCCGCGGTAGCCAACCCCACGTTCTCACTAACCAACACCGGCACCACGCCCCAGCGGTATACGTTCGTCGTCACCGCTACCACCGCTGAAGGCTGCACGGCTACCTCCACGGTACGCATCACGGTGAATCCGGCGTCAATTGCCGTAGCGGGTGCTGACCGGGCCATTTGCTCGGGCGAAACCACCACGCTGGGTTCCGCATCATTAGCCGGCTACTCCTACTCCTGGAGCCCGGCCACCGGCCTGAGCAGTGCCGCGGTAGCCAACCCCACGTTCTCGCTGACCAACACCGGCACCACGCCCCAGCGGTATACGTTCGTCGTCACGGCTACCACCGCTGAAGGCTGCCCGGCTACCTCAACCGTGCGTATCACGGTGAATCCAGCCGCCGTAGCCAACGCGGGTACGGACGCGGCCTTGTGCGCCGGTGGCACAACTACGCTGGGCACTACGGCCCTGGCGGGCTACACGTATTCGTGGAGCCCGGCTACCAGCCTGAGCAGCAGCACGACGGCCAGCCCGGTAGTTACCGCGCTGAATCTGACTCAGGCGCCCATCACGACCATCTACACCGTGACGGCTACCACGGCCCAGGGCTGCGTCAGCACCGACGAAGTCAGCGTGACGGTAAACCCGACGCCACTAACGGACAACATTCAGGGAACCCAGTCGGTGTGCCCGACCGTGCAGGGCGTAGCCTATTCCATCAAGGACCCGCGCAGCCCTGCTTACCGCTGGACGGTAGTCGGGGGCACTATTGCCAGCGGCCAGGGTACGCCGACCATTACGGTGAACTGGAACGGCGCCAACGCCAATGCCAGGGTGCAGGCTTATGCCGAGAATGCGACGCTGTGTCAGTCGGCCCCCGTGTCTCTGCCGGTGCGCATCAACCAGCTGCTGCAAACCGCCCGGCCCACCGGCCCGACGGGCATCTGCCAGGCCGACGGCCCCTACACCTACCAGACGGTGCTGACGGCCGGCTCGTCCTACGCCTGGAACGTAATTGGCGGCACCCAGGTAGCCAGCAGCGCCAACACCGTGACGGTGCAGTGGACCCGGCCCGGCATCGGCAAGATTGCCGTGTTTGAAACTACCGCCCCCAGCGGGGGCCGCTGCATCAGCCAGACCCCGCTCGACACGCTCTACGTGAACGTGCTGCCGTCGCCGTCGGCCAGCCTGGCTATTGCCGGGCCGAACCGGGCCTGCGTGAATGCCGGCAGCCTCAGCTTCTCCCTGCCCGGCCTGACCAATTCGACCTACGCCTACACCCTGAACGGTACGGCCATTGCCGGCACCACCGGCACCGTGACGCTGCCGACGCCCGCCGCGCCGGGCACCTACACCCTGACGGCGGTGGAGAAAAACGCCAGTCTCTGCTCCGGGCCGGTATATTCCACCCAGTTCACGGTAGTGCCGGCATTGGCTGTGAGCGGCCCGGCCAGCTACTGTCCCGAAACCCGCACCGGCCTCACCTACACCGTAGGAGCCACGGCGGCGGCGTTGCCGAATGCCAACTACCAGTGGTCGGTAACGGGCGGCACCGTTGTGAGCGGCCAGGGAACGGGCACGATTACGCTTGATTTTCCGGCCGGTACCGCCGCCGCCACCCTGCGGGTAAGCGACGTAAACAGCGCCGGTTGCGCCGCCACCTTCACCATCAGCCCCGACAACGCCAGCGTAGCCCTGCAGGTGGCCTCCGTGGCACCCGGCGACCGGAGCGTGACGCTCCAGCTGAACGTGCCCAACAATACGGGCAACGGCAACCGGGTCCGGATCCTGCGGCGTGATGCCGGCACCGGCACTTTCGTCGGGGTGGGCACGGTGGCCAACACCGCTACCTCCTTCACCGATACGAGCGTGGATGCCGATGCCCGGGCCTACGACTACCGCTTGGAGCTGCAAAACAGCTGCGGCACCGTGCTGCAAACCCAGGACCACACCACCATCCGGGCCGTGGCTACGGCCACCGAAGGGCAGGCGGGCCGGGATGAAGGCAAGGTGAAGGCGACCTGGAATGCCTACCGCGGCTTCGAGGTGAAGGAATACCGCATCTTCCGCACCGCCGACAACGGCACTTCCCAGCTGGTGAAAACGGTACCGGGCACGGAGCTGCAAACCGAATTTGCCAGCGGCACCGCCGGCTTCGACCAGTGCCTGCGGGTGGTGGCCGTGAGCAGCGCCAATGCCAGCCTCACGGCGGCCTCCAACGATGCCTGCGTGAACTTCGCCAACGACCTGGTTTTCTACAACGTCATCACCCCGAACGGCGACGGCCTCAACGACAAATTTGAAATCAAGAACGTGGGGCTGTATGCCGGCAACTCGCTCACCATCCTCAACCGCTGGGGCAAGGAAGTGTACGCCACCTCGAACTACGGCAACACCTGGACCGGCGACGAGCAAAGCGCGGGCGTGTACTACTACCTCCTCAAGCTGCCCAACGGCAAGTCGTACAAAGGCTGGTTTGAGATTGTAAAGTAGACCACGGATTGCGGACCACGGATTCCTCCGGATTTTTCGGATTGGTCGGATTTTGTGGACGGCCTGGACGTCAGCATTTCCACTTTTAGCAACTACCAAAGCAAAAGGCCGCCCGTAGGGGTGGCCTTTTGCTTTGAAGCAATCGTCCACAAAATCCGATTAATCCGAAAAATCCGGACGAATCCGTGGTCCAAAATCCGACTAATCCGAAAAATCCGGGCGAATCCGTGGTCCAAAATCCGGCGGAATCCGTGGTTCAGGCTTACCTTTGCCGTCGTGAGGAAATCCGTTAAAAACATTCCCGCGGAGCTGCTCCGCGAAGTCGAAATTACCGACATGGTAGCCGAGGGCAAGTGCCTGGTGCGCCGCGACAACCTGGTCATCTTCGTAACCGGGGCCGCCCCCGGCGACGTGGTGGACCTGCGGGTGACCAAGGCCAAGAAGAACTTCCTGGAGGCCGTGCCTACGCACTTCCACAAGTTCTCCGACCTGCGGGTGGAGCCGTTCTGTCAGCACTTCGGCACCTGCGGGGGCTGCAAGTGGCAGCACCTGGGCTACGACACCCAGCTGAAGTTCAAGCAGCAGCAGGTGCAGGACAGCCTGGAGCGCATCGGCAAGGTGGCCCTGCCCGAAATCGAGCCGATTCAGCACTCCCCCACCCGCACCTACTACCGCAACAAGCTCGAATATACCTTCAGCCACAACGGCTGGCTGACCAACGAGCAGATTCAGGCCGGGGAGGAAATCGAGCGGCGGGTGCTGGGCTTCCACACCCCGAACCGGTTCGACAAGATCATCGACGTGCAGCACTGCTGGCTGCAGCCCGAGCCCAGCAACGAAATCCGGCTGGCCGTGCGCAACTACGCCCACGAGCACGAGCTGCCCTTCAACAACCTCGTTACCCAGGAAGGCTTCCTGCGCAACCTCATCATCCGGACCGCCAACACCGGCGACCTGATGGTGATCCTGCAGTGCTACTACGCCCACGACGCGCTGATTCCGCTGCTGGATTTTCTGCAGGCGAAGTTCCCGCAAATCACCTCGTTGAACTACGTGCTCAACAACAAGGGCAACGAAACCTTCCACGACCTGGACGTGGTGTGCTATAAAGGCGAGCCCTACATCCACGAGGAAATGGAAGGCCTGCGCTTCCGCGTGGGGCCCAAGTCGTTCTACCAGACCAACTCCGAGGGTGCCTACAACCTCTATAAGCTGACCCGCGACTTCGCCGGCCTCACCGGCACCGAGCTGGTCTACGACCTCTATACCGGGGCCGGCACCATTGCCAACTTCGTGGCCCGGCAGGCCCGGCACGTGGTCGGCGTGGAGTACGTGGAGTCGGCCGTACAGGATGCTTACCTGAACTCGGAAATCAACAACGTCACCAACACCGAGTTCTACGCCGGCGACATGAAGGACGTGCTCAACGCCGAGTTCATCCAGAAGCACGGCCGCCCCGACGTAGTCATCACCGACCCGCCCCGCGCCGGTATGCACCCCGACGTAGTAGCCCGCCTGCTCGAAATGCGCGCCCCGCGCATCGTCTACGTCAGCTGCAACCCCGCCACGCAAGCGCGGGATCTGGAGATGCTCGACGAGGCCTACAAAGTAACCCGCGTGCGGCCGGTGGATATGTTCCCGCACACGCATCACGTGGAGAATGTGGTGCTGCTGGAGCTGAAGTAGGATGCGCCTGTCATCCTGAGCTTGCGAAGGACCTTATCACGTCAGAACGAGTCGTCGGCTACGCTAACTCAGACGTGATAAGGTCCTTCGCAAGCTCAGGATGACAATAACTTCATTCAGAAACCTGCTCGTCTATGCCCTAGTACGTGTACATCACCACCAACCCGGCCAAGGCGGTCTTGTACATCGGTATCACCAATAGCCTGGCTGACCGAATGGCCCAGCACTACGCCAACCGGGGCACTGCCCAAACCTTCGCCGGCCGCTACTTCTGCTATAACCTCGTGTACTTCGAGGAATATACTGACAGCAAAGCCGCCATTGCCCGCGAGAAAGAGTTAAAGGGCTGGACGCGGGCGAAAAAGGAAGCGTTGATTGCCACCGATAATCCTGAATGGACGTTTTTGCAGCCCTGACGGCTCCCAACCTGATAAGGTCCTTCGCAAGCTCAGGATGACAGGTTAACCAATAACACAAGCACTACCATGGACTACGCCAACGACCCCGAGCTGAACGGCAAATATCTCGGCACCATCACCAAGGACTTCGCCGCCGTGTCCGATACCATCATGGAAGCCTCGTCCCAGGTGCGGAAGATGGACATCTCTAAGTATCCGATTTTCGTGTTTGCCCGTCAGGAAGTGCCGCTGGGCAGCCTGCTGGTGAATGCCGACGACGCGGGGCTGGAGTGGCACGTATTTGCTTCCTTCCTGGAGCTGTTCGTGCAGCAGGGCATCATCGGGGCCGAGGGCATCGAGGCCTTCCAGCACACCTACAAGGACCCCAACGAGTTCTGCTGCCTGTTCGTGCTCGACGAGGAGTTCACCAACTTCGTCTTCGTACCCTACCCGGAGGACTGAACCACGGATTCGTCCGGATTTTTCGGATTAATCGGATTTTGTGGACGATTATCGTCATGAGAAAGGCCACCCCGCTGGGGTGGCCTTTCTCATTGTTCTTCGTCACGGATGGAAATACTGACGTTCGCGCCGTCCACAAAATCCGACCAATCCGAAAAATCCGGACGAATCCGTGGTCTAGAAATGCTGCCAGCCCTGGGCCTGGAGGGGAATGGCCTGCCCGGCTTTGGTGACCAGGTTCACCCCGTCGCTCTTCTCGGTGATGTGGCCGATGATGGTGATGTCGGGGTGGTTTTTGATTTTGTCGTGGTCGGTGAGGGGCAGCGTGAAGAGCAGCTCGTAGTCTTCGCCGCCGTTGAGCATGCACATGATGGGGTCGAGGTTGAACTCGGCGGCCACCTCCAGCGTGGGGTTGGCGGCGGGCAGGTTCTCGGAGAATACCCGCGCCCCGGTGCCCGACTGCTGGCAGATGTGCAGCACTTCGGAAGCCAGGCCGTCGGAAATGTCAATCATGCTGGTGGGCTGCACGCCCAGGTCGCGCAGCTCGTGGATGATGTCCATGCGGGCTTCGGGGCGCAGCTGGCGCTGGAGCACGTAGGGGTATTTTTCCAGCTCGGGCTGCATGTCCGGGTCGGCCGACCAGGCGGCTTTTTCGCGCTCCAGCACCTGCAAGCCCAGGAAAGCGCCACCCAGGTCGCCGGTTACGCAGAGCAGGTCGTTGGGCTGGGCTCCGCTGCGGCGCACGGCCTGCCCCGTCGGTACCTGGCCCAGCACGGTGATGCTGATGGTGAGCCCGCCGCGGCTGGCGGTGGTGTCGCCGCCCACCAGGTCGACGTGGTAGTTTTCGCAGGCCACGCGCATGCCGTCGTACAGCTCCTCCACAGCCTCCACCGAGTAGCGGCTGCCGAGGGCAATGCCGACCACAATCTGGGTGGGCACGGCATTCATGGCGGCCACGTCCGATACGTTCACGGCCACGGCCTTGTAGCCCACGTGCTTGAGCGGGCAGAAGGTGAGGTCGAAGTGGACGCCTTCAATCAGCAGGTCGGTGCTGATGACCAGGTCCTGCCCGGCCGGCGGCGCCAGAATGGCCGCGTCGTCGCCGATGCCGAGGATGGTGCTGGGCTGGCGCAGGGTTACGGTTTGCTGAATCCGGCGGATCAGCCCGAACTCGCCGATAGTTTCCAAAGGGGTGATGTCACTCATGGCGCAAAAGTACGAGGAACCGGCTGATGTGCCCGCGGCCCAATGGGCCCAACAACAAAAACGCCCGGTCAGCGGACCGGGCGTTTGCAGACGCGGCAGAAAAACCGGCGGGTTATTTAACCACCAGCTCCTTGTAGACTTTGATCTGACCATCGGCACTCACGCACTGCACAAAGTACAGACCGGGTTTCAGGGCCGAAATATCGAGCGTGATTTTCTCCGATTCCAGACCGCGGGGCTGGGCCGAAATCGTCTGCCCGAGGTTGTTGAGCACGATAACGCTGCCCACTTTCACGTTCCTGATCTCTATCGTAGCCGAGCCGCTGGCCGGGTTAGGATAGATGCTGATGCCGGTGTTGAACTTGTCCAGGGTCTTCAGCGGCAGATAGCTGCCGAAGGGACCGGCGTAGTCGTTGTGCTCCCCCAGGCGGGCGTAGCTCTGGTTGCCTACTTCGGCGTTGCCGGTGGTGCCGGCGGGGAAGGCGTAGCTGTAGGCCGTCCATTCCATAGCGGGGTTCCAGGTGCTCGGCGGATTCACGCGGGTGCCGGCAGAAACACTGGCGCGGCGTATCAGCGACTGGTTAGCGGAAGCAACATATACGGGCGGCGTGCCATCAGCGGGGTTGGTACCGCTCCAGTTGCCGGTGCCGGTGCCACCACCGCCGGGCAGGGGCCGGAAGCCGATGCTACCGAAAATATCAATCAGAACCGGAGTGCCGACACCAGCCGTACCGCTCGTCCAGCGCACCAGGGCCAGGGCGTCGTCGCCATTGAAATAGGTAATTCCCCCCACCACCAGAACGTTTGGCGTCATAGTCTGGTACGGAGCGCTCAGTTGGTCGACTTTGCTGGTAATAGCCGTAATGGTAGCTTCCGCATTGGCCAAAACGAAAGCGGCCGTCGAGTTCAACACATTTGCGCCAGTGCGGCGGACCAGCTTTTCATCTTCCGAAGGCGTCGCGCTGCCGTTGGAGTAGCGCCGGATAGAATACGCGTTCAGGTTGACGGCCGCTATGGTCGGGTTGAAAATTTCAACGGCGCGCTCATTCCCCGTGGAGTTCGAAACGCCGCCGTTGTAGCTTACGCCCGCCATGTGCGCTCCTTCGTCGTATTCCGACAGAAACAGTTCAGTGCCCTGGCCATAAGAAGCGGCGGCGGTCAGCAGCAATGCGGAAACCAGGAAGTAGCTTTTTTTCATGAGAGTAGAAGAAATTGAGAAAAGACGAAACTGGGTGCAAAGATACAGGATTTACCCTGTCCCCGGCGTTACGAAATCATGAAATACCGGGCCACCCGTCGGGCAAACCCCTTGACTATCAATCCGCCTTCGCGCTGCCCACGGTTCCGCCCCTGCCGCTCCGGGTTGCCTGCTGGCCGGGGAGGTTCTATCTTTGCCAAACGCCTGCTGCAGGGGCCCTGCTGATCCGGATTTGGGCGGCCCCCGATCAACGGAATATTTACCCTACCCGGCGTTACCTGCCCATGAGAAAACTTCTGCCGCTGGCTTTGCTCCTGCTCCTGGCCGGCCTCGACGCCTGCAACCGCACGCCCAAGCCTATCGACCCCACCTCCCCGGCCGCCGCCAAAGTCCAGCTCGGCATCCTGCGCGACTCCGTGACGGCCCGGTGGGAACAGATGATAGCCAGCGACGACGATAAGGTGCAGGCCACTACCCGCCTGCTCCAGGAACTGGAGCGGCAGCCGGGCACCAACCGCCCCCAACTCCAGCAGCTGACCCGCGCCAACACCAAGCTGCCGGCCCGGCGCTACGACCAGCAAACGATGGCCAGCTCCGCCGCTATTGATGCCTATGATGCGGCCCAGGACTCGGTGCTGCATCTGGTGTATGGCATTGCCCAACCGGCCGCGGGCCCGGTCAGCGCCCCGGCTCAGCAGTTGACCAGCGACATTCAGGCGGCCGACAGTGAAGTGGTGGGGTTCCGGCTGCGCTACGACCGGGCCGCTAAGCAGTTCAACAACTACCTGGCCCTGCACCAGGTGGCACTGGCCTCGCTCGGCGGCAAGTACCGCAAGCTCCAGCCCTTGCCGCTGTTTGAGTTGCAGCAATAGCCTCCCGCTCCGGGGGCCCGCTAGCCGGCCGCTCATATTTTCTGGCGCTCAGTCAACCAGCTGGTAGTATTATCGACTGCCCATGCAACCTACCCGCCGTTTAAAGCCTCTTCCAGGTATCACCTATTGGTTGAGTTGGTTGTAGAAAAAGGCCCCCGGATTGTTCCGCGGGCCTTTTTGCCTGTCCAGACTTCGGCCTGAGCTACAGTTTGGCCATTTCCTCGCGCACGAAGTCGGCCAGGGTGCGCAGGTAGGCGGTGCTGAAATCGAAGCGGATGCCGGCCGCGGCGTAAATGTCGCCGATGGGCGCGGTGTAGCCCAGCGCCAGGGCCCGCTTGTAGGCGGCCAGCCCTTGGGTTGGGTTCAGGCGAAAGTTGCGCCATACGGCAATGGCCCCGAGCTGGGCCATGGCGTACTCGATATAGTAGAACGGCACTTCGTAGAGGTGCAGCTGCTTCTGCCACAGGTAGGGCTTGAATTGCTCCAGCCCCTGCCAGCCCACGGTGCGCTGGTTGAACTCGTCGAACACTTCCACCCAGCGGGCGTGGCGCTGCGCTTCAGTATGCTCAGGATTCTCGTAGATCCAGTGCTGAAACTTGTCGATAGTAGCCACCCAGGGGAAGGTTTCGAGCACGCTTTCGAGGTGGGTTTTCCTGGCCCGCCGCAGCTCGTCGGCGTCGGGAAAGAACAGGTCCCACTGATCCATCGAAATCAGCTCCATGCTCATCGAAGCCAGCTCGGCTACTTCGGACGGCGGGTGCTTGTCAGCCGACAGCGGCAGGGTGCGGGTCAGGAACGAATGCACGGCGTGGCCGCCTTCGTGCAGCATCGTGATTACGTCGCGCAGGGAGGACGTGGCATTCATGAAAATGAATGGCACCCCGGTTTCGTCTAGCGGGTAGTTATAGCCGCCGGGAGCCTTGCCCTTCCGCGACTCCAGGTCGAGATGCCCCATGGTCCGCATGGTGCGCAGGCAGTCGCCCAGATACGGATCGAGGCGCTGGAAAACGGTAATGGTCTTGTCGAGCAGCTCCGCGCCGGTGCCGAAGGGGCGCAGCGGGGCTTTGCCGCTCACATCCACGTCGAGGTCCCAGGGCCGCAGCTCGGGCAGGTTCAGGTCCTGGCGCCGCTCCAGGTTGAGGTCGTCGATGAGGGGCACCACGGTTTCGCGAATAGCCCGATGAAACGCGAAGCACTCCTGCGCCGTGTAGTCGAAACGGCCCAGGGCCGCGAACATATAGTCGCGGAAGTTAGCAAAGCCCGCGTTCAGGGCCATCTGATGACGCAGGCCCACCAGCTCGGTGAACAGCTGATCCAGCGGCTGGCTGTCCTGCAGCCGCCGGGCCTGAATGGCGCGGTAGGCCTGCTCACGCACGCTGCGGTCCGGATTTTTCAGACGGTCCGCGGCCCGGGGCAGCGTCATTTCCTCCCCGTCCAGGGTCACCGTCATGGCTCCCACCGTCGCGGCATACTGCTGCTGCCTGGTGCTGATTTCGGTTTTGAGCGGAATGTTCTCGGCCCGGTACAGCTCCAGCGCCTGCCGCACCGAGCGGGTGAAGATGCGGTAGCGCTGGGGGTCGAGCCCGGCCAGAAATTCCGAACCGATCATCTTCTCGTTCAGCGCGT
Source organism: Hymenobacter fastidiosus (assembly GCF_039539565.1). NCBI lineage: Bacteria > Pseudomonadati > Bacteroidota > Cytophagia > Cytophagales > Hymenobacteraceae > Hymenobacter > Hymenobacter fastidiosus. The sequence goes on from NZ_BAABDJ010000033.1 coordinate 50,224, forward strand.
GGTCGTAGGGTGCTACCGTGGGTTCAATCTCGCTCACGAAATACTGAAACGCCTCGACCCGCCCCTGGTCCTGGGTGTCGCAGGTCATGCGGATGTAGCGCCAGGCCAGATCCTCACTCAGCACGCTTTCCAGCTCACTGCGGTCCAGCAGCCAGCGTTCCAGCGCCGCGGCCGAAGTAATGGCCCGGTCGCGCAGCTCCAGAAAATACGGTTCCAGGGCCGCCCAGTCGGTAACCAGGAACGATTCGGGCAGATATTGGCGCGGCGGACGCTGGGTATCGGTAGCCGTGGCGGCCAGAATTTCGGGAGCAGAATCCATCATACTGAAAAAAAATACGGGAAAACACCAGCAGCAATTATTAATGATCAATTATCAATGAGCAATTATCAATGAATAGTAACAGCCGGCCTGTTCATTGATAATTGATCATTGCTCATTGATCATTGATAATTGCTACTGGTCAGTCGATTTCGATAACCACGTCTTCGGTGAGCGGATGACCCACGCACACCAGCACGTAGCCCTGCTTCATCTCCGAATCCGACAGCCCTTCGCGCTCATCCAGGTGAACCTTGCCCGACAGGCACTTGCCCCGGCAGGCCGTGCACAACCCGGCCTGGCAGCTGTAGGGCAGGTCGATATCCTGATCGAGGGCCGCTTCCAAGATGGTCTGCTTGGGGCTCACGGTTACCTTGTATTCGGACCCTTCGTACTGAATCGTCACCACGTGGCCTTCCACTTTGCCGTCGTGGTCAGTTGCCAGCACGTCGCCGTGGCCATTGGGCTGAGCGGCGGCCGCTTCCAGGGTGTCGGCGGCCGCCACGAAACTCTCGCGACGGATGCGGGCCGCGGGTACGCCCAGTAAGTCGAGGGCGGCGCGGGCTTCGGTCATCATGCCATCGGGGCCGCACATGAAGTATTCGGCCTGCTCGGCCGGAAACTGGTGGCGCTGCTCCAGAATGCGCAGCAGCATGGTGCGGTTCAGCCGGCCGGTGTGGGCGCTGGCGGCCGGGTTGGCGGGCTGGCTGTATACGTGCTCTACCTGCAGGCGGCCGCCGGACTGGGCCTGAAGCTGCTGGAGCTGGGTGCGGAAAATCACCGATTCCTCGGTGCGGTTGCCATACACCAGCAGCACGTGGCTAAGCGGTTCCTCGCGCAGCACGGCTTTCAGAATCGACATCAGTGGCGTAATACCGCTGCCGGCCCCGATCAGCACCAGGGAACGGGCCGACTTGGGGCTGGGTTTCAGGGTGAAGTTGCCCAGCGGGGCCATGGTTTCAATTTGCTGACCCACGCGTATGGTGTCGAGCAGGTAGTTGCTGACCAGGCCGCCGGTCACGCGCTTCACCGTGACGGACAGGCGCGGCGCTTCGTGCGGGGTGCTGCTGAGGGAATAGGCCCGGCGCTCTTTTTTGCCGCCGGGGCCGCAGGGGAGTATCAGGGTCAGGAACTGGCCGGGGTCGCAGGCAATGGGCTGGCGGTCGGCGCGTTCGAGGTGGATGGTGGCGGCATCCGCGGTTTCGTGGGTGATTTCCACCACGTTAAGCGTAAGGTAAGGGCTACTCATTGACTGAGAAACGTCGAAGGTTGGTACAGGTAATCAGAAACAGCCGTGACATGTTTCGCAACGGCTTCGCAAAGTACGGCAAATGGGGAGTTTTGGTAACGCGTCCTGTCCTTGCGAGGACGAAGGACGAAGCCATCCGTCCCGGACAATGAGCCCAGGTCAGTTGATCCACAAAGCTCCGGCCCCAGGGGCTTGTGCGAAAACCAGGCTTTCTTTGTTGGCTGGGACGGATTGCCGCGCTTTGCCCGCCCTGCCAGTTCCTCACCGCTCACCACGCTTTCCTCATGTCTTTAACTACGCTTCTGCACCAGCACCGCGCCGCCTTCGGTCCGGTGCTGCCCGTCGACCTGAATTCACCCGAAGTCTGCCGCCTCGATTTCTCGGCCCAAAACCCCGTGCTGGCCGGGGCCGACCTGCGCGACACGGCCGCCTTCGAAGCCCTGGTAACCGAGCTGCTGGCCGACCAGAACGCCCTGATTGGCGTGGGCGGCTACCTCGAAAACCGCGTTATCTACCGCCGCAGCCCCGGCCTGTTCGGCGACCCGGCCATTCCGGCCCGTTCCCTGCACCTGGGCGTCGACGTGTGGCTGCGGGCCGGTACGCCGGTGCTGACGCCGCTGCCCGCCGTGGTGCACAGCGTACAGGACAACGCCAGCTTCGGCGACTACGGCCCCACCGTTATCCTGGAGCACGCGCTGGATGGCACCACGTTCTACACGCTCTACGGCCACCTCGACCGGGCTGAAACGGCCCTGCTGCGCCCCGGCATGACCCTGGAAAAAGGCGCCCAGGTAGCCGAAGTAGGACCCGCCCCCGAAAACGGCGACTGGCCGCCCCACCTCCACTTCCAGATCATTGCCGACCTGGAAGGCCGCACCGGCGACTTTCCCGGCGTAGCCCTCCCCGAAGAGCGGGCGAAGTGGGCAGAACTATGCCCCGATCCGAACCTGGTGCTGCAGAGCAAGTATCTCTATTTCTGAACCACGGATTCGTCCGGATTTTTCGGATTCATCGGATTTTGTGGACGATTATTCCAACCAAAAAGGCCACCTCTGCGGGTGGCCTTTTTGGTTGACAGTTGCTGATGGCAGAATGGAAATGCTGACGTTTGCGCCGTCCACAAAATCCGATGAATCCGTCTAATCCGAAAAATCCGTGGTTCAGTCGAACTTGATGGCCGTGACGGGGCGGATGCGCGAAATCAGGTAGGTCGGCACCAGCACTGCGAGCAGCGACGTGAGGAAGGTGGCGATGTTGAGGATAATAATCATCTTCGGGTCCCAGAAGATGGGCACGCGGTCCATGTAGTAGTTCTGCGGATCGAGCGGAATGGGGTGGAAATAATACTGGATGGCGCACAGGCCCAGGCCGGCGAGGTTGCCGAACAGCATGCCCCGGATGGTCAGACTCAGGCCCCGGAAGAAGAACATGCTCCGGATCTGGTTGTCGGTGGCCCCGATGGCCTTGAGCACCCCGATCATGTTGGTGCGCTCCAGAATCATGATGAAGATGGTGGCCACCATGTTGAACGTGGCCACGAAGATGATCAGGATCAGGAAGATAACCACGTTGCGGTTCAACAGCTGGAGCCAGTCGAAGAGCTGGGCGTACTGGTCGGTAATTTTGTCCAGCTTGAGGTCGTAGCGCAGGTTTTCGTACATGTTGTCCGACGACGGATCGAGCTGTTTGAAATCCTTGAGGATGACTTCGACGCCACCCACCAGCGAATCGGGCCACGAGTTCAGCTCCTGCACCTGGCGCAGGTCGCCGATAACGTAGGCTTCGTCGAACTCGTCGAGGCCGGTCTGGTAGATGCCGCTGACGACGAATTTGCGCACCCGGGGCGGATTCTGAATGAAGTAGAACAGCGCGTCGTCGCCCACTTTAAGGCGCAGCTTGTCGGCAATCTTGCGGCTGAGCAGAATGTCGTTGCTGGCGGCCGAGTCGGGAAAGGAGAGAAACTTGCCCGCCACCAGGTTCTGGCGCATGGTGGACATGCCGTATTTCTCGTCGATGCCTTTCAGGGCCACGCCCATCACTTCCTCGCGGGTTTTGATGATGGCCGTTTTGCGGGCGAAAGGCTGGATGTTCTGCACCTGCGCGAAGCGGCGCAGATCCTTCACCAGCCGCGGACCGCCGATGGGCTCCACCTCCAGCGAATTGTTGGTGTCGTACTTGCTGATGGTCAGGTGGGAGCCGAACGAGAAGATCTTACTTTGGATCTCGTTGCGGAAGCCTTCCAGAATGGCAAACGACACAATCATGACCGCCACGCCCAGTGCAATACTGATAATGGCTATTTTTGTCACCGACGAGGTAAAAGAACCGGAGTCGGCCCCGTCAATCTTGTTGGATATATACCGCGAGATATTCACTGCCGTAAAGCTACACCTCTGCGGCCAGTTTTCTACTTCCCATTTCTGCTGATGCCATTTTCCTTGTTTTGTGGCCTGTTGAGCCTGATACTGGCTTTGAGCGACTGTTCCCGGGCTACTGCCCCCGCCGCTACCGCGCCGGTTTCGTCAAACGGCCCGGCAGCCCGCCCGGTTGCCGACCCTGAAAAGCCCGCGCTCCGGCAGCTCCCCCTGCGCGTGGGCGCCGACCAGGCCGACCGCTACCTGCCGCTGCTGCGGGGCAAGCGCGTAGGCGTGGTCGTGAACCAGACTTCCCTGGTAGGCCCGACCCACCTCGTCGATACCCTGCTGGCCCAGGGCGTGCAGGTGCAGATGATTTTTGCCCCCGAGCACGGCTTCCGCGGCGAGGCCGCCGATGGCGCCACCATTAAGGACGGGCGCGACGCCCGCAGCGGGCTGCCGGTCCGGTCCCTGTACGGCGCCACCAAGAAGCCTACTGCCGAAATGCTCCGGGACCTCGACGTGCTGGTTTTCGATATTCAGGACGTGGGCGTCCGGTTTTACACCTTCATCAGCACCATGCACTACGTGATGGAAGCCGCCGCCGAGCAGAACAAGGCCGTGGTAGTGCTGGACCGCCCCAACCCCAATGGCTGGTACGTGGACGGCCCGGTGCTGGAGCCGGCCTTCAAATCGTTCGTGGGCATGGACCCGCTGCCGATCGTGCACGGCCTGACGGTGGGCGAGCTGGCCCTGATGCTGAACGGCGAGAAATGGCTGGCCGGCGGCCGGCAGTGCCCGCTGACGGTAGTGCCCGTGCAGGGCTACACCCACGCCACGCGCTACGTGCTGCCGGTGCGGCCGTCGCCAAACCTGCCCAATGCGCACGCGGTAGCGCTGTACCCCACGGTTTGCATGTTCGAAGGCACCGACGTGAGCGTGGGCCGCGGCACCGATTCACCGTTTGAAGTCGTGGGCAGCCCGACCCAGCCGGCCACCCGGCCGTACCGCTTCACCCCGCAACCCAACGCCGGTTCCCCCACCCCGCCCCAGAACGGCAAAGTGTGCCACGGCCTCGACCTGCACCAGACGCAGCTGGACGGACCTACCGGCTTCACGGTGCGCTACCTGCTCGATTTCTACCAGCAAAGCACCGACAAGGCGCATTTCTTCGGCAAGTATTTCGAGCAGCTCAGCGGCACGGCCTCCTTGCGGCAGCAGATTATAGCGGGCCGGTCGGAGGCCGAAATCCGGCAGTCGTGGGAGCCGGGGCTGAGCAGGTTCAAGGCCTTGCGGAAGAAATACCTGCTGTATCCGGAAAAGTAATTTCGCGCAGTGGTTCGCAGTGGATGGCGCGGTGTCTCGCAGTGTCGTTCAACGGGCCACTGCGAAACCCTGCGGTTTTACACCGCGAACCACTGCGTAAAATATATGCTAAACATCATCTTCATGGGTACCCCCGAATTCGCGGTGCCCACCCTCGAATCCCTGCTCAGCTGGTCCGGCTGCGAGGTGGTGGCCGTCATCACGGCCCCGGATAAGCCCGCGGGCCGGGGGCAGCAGCTGGCTGAATCGGCGGTGAAAAAGGCGGCCGTGGCCCATGGCGTACCCGTATTGCAGCCCACCAACCTAAAGTCGCCGGAGTTTCAGGCGGAGCTGCGGAGCTACGCGGCCGACCTGCAGGTGGTGGTGGCGTTCCGGATGCTGCCCGAGGCGGTGTGGGCCATGCCGCGCCTGGGTTCCATCAACGTGCACGCCTCCCTGCTGCCCCAGTACCGCGGGGCCGCGCCCATCAACTGGGCGCTGATTCAGGGCGAAACCCAGACCGGCGTCACCTCCTTTTTCCTGCAGCACGAAATCGATACCGGCAACTTGATTTTTCAGGACGTGGTGGCTATTGCCGAAGACGATGATTTTGGCTCGCTCTACGAGAAAATGAAAGCGGCCGGCGCGGCCCTGGCCCTGCGCAGCGTGCAGGCCATTGCGGCCGGCACCGCGCCCAGCATCCCCCAGGTCCAGAGCCGGGAGCTGCAGTCAGCCCCCAAGATTCAGAAGGAAACCGGCCGCCTCGACGTGCACCAGCCGGCTACGGCCCTGGCCAACCGGGTGCGGGGCCTCTCCCCCATTCCCACGGCCTTCACCCAACTGCCCGACGGCCGGACGCTGAAAGTGTTTCGCGCCCGTCCCCTGGCCGAAAACGCCGGCCCCGCCGGCACCTGGCACACCGACGGTAAAACGTACTTGCATCTGCAGACCGCCACCGGCCAGCTCGACCTGCTCGACGTGCAGCTCGAAGGCAAAAAGCGCATGCCGCTGGCCGACTTCCTGCGCGGCTTCAACGCTGGTCAATTAGCAATGAGCAATGAGCAATGAGCAATTCTACACTCAACCCTACCGGCGGGGCCTGCTGCAAGAACCATAAGGCCCAAGGAGTACTTGTCATCAGCGGATGCCTGCCCGGTATTCCTTGCCCGGGGTTATACCCGTGGCGAGGTAGGGGCGGGGCTTGCCCCCTGCTTCCTTTTCGCGAACCACTGCGCCAGGAGTATAATTGATCATTGTTATAGCGGTTTCGGAATCGGGGTACCGGTCATTGGCTCCGGTCCGGCGGCTTTTTCAGCCGTCGGGCCGGTCGAAGGTCGCGGATATTGGTTCATCCTGGCGGGTTGTTCTGGCGGCGACCGGCCCGACGGCTGAAAAAGCCGCCGGACCGGAGCGTATCCCGATCATGGATCCGCTGTAATTACTCATTGCTCATTGTTAATTGTTAATTGAAAACATGATTGCACTCGTAGTAGCCGCCGCGCAGAACGGGGTTATCGGCCGCGACAACCAGCTGATCTGGCACCTGCCCGCCGACTTAAAGCACTTCAAACAGCTCACCACCGGTCACCCCATCGTGATGGGCCGGCGCACGTTTGATGCCATCGGCAAGCCCCTGCCCAACCGGACCAACATCGTGGTGACGCGGCAGGCGGACTGGCAGATGCCGGGGTGCGCAGTAGCCTATTCGGTACCGGTAGCCCTGGAAATGGCCCACACCTTCGGCGAAGACGTCTTCGTGATTGGCGGGGGCGAAATCTACCGCCAGGCCCTGCCCGCCGCCGACGTAGTCTACCTGACCGAAGTTCACCACGATTTCGAGGGCGACGCCACGTTTCCGGAACTCTCGCCGGTGGAATGGCGCGAGGAAAACCGGGAGCGGCACGAGCCCGACGCCAAACACGCTTACGCCTTCAGCTTCGTGACGCTGCGCCGCCGGTAGTTGAGGGACGGGGAGATTCGTAATTCCGGGGAGTCAGCGCTTCGGGGAAGCCCTGTTCATCCTCCCCGGTCAGATAAGTATCCGGGTAAAGAAAAAGAGGCACCCGGACCAGGCTGCCTCTTTTTCTTTACCCGGATATAAACAAGCAGCAAGCTTAGCGCAGCAGCACCAGCTTGCCCCATTCTTTCTTGAAGGACTTGTCGCCATCGGTCTTGCGGCGCTCAAACTGGTTGGTAGGGTCATCCATCACCACGCGGTAGAGGTAAGTCCCATTAGCCAGCCGGTCGCCGAACTGGTCGGTACCATCCCAGGCATAATCGGTGATGTTGCTGCCGATATGAATAAGGCCCATTTCCTGCATCATGATTTCGCGCACCACCTTGCCGGTCAGGGTCATCACCTGAATTTTCATGTTGCGCGGCAGCTCCGAGCCGGTGAGCGTAAACACGAACCGGGCCTTGCTGGTAATCGGGTTCGGGTACGGGTAGAAGTGGGTGATGGTCGAAGCGTTGATGACTTCGAAGGTTATCGAATACTTCTCCTCCGTGCTGGCCTGGGTGTTGCTGGCATCACGGCCCTGAACCTCCAGCCGGTAGATACCGTCGGTCAGCGCCCCGGCTTTGCCGGGCTGGTACTCCAGGCGCGCCGTGCCCTTAGTCGAATCGGCTACGAAGGTGATGTTGGTATCGCGCAGCAGGTCTACTTTGGTCTGGGTGCCGTTGGGGCGGATCAGCACCACGTCGAAGGCGTTGTCCTTGGTGATGGGCCGCAGGCGGTTATCGTCGCTCATCAGCACCGTAATCAGCGGTGCGGGACTCACGATATCCCCGTTGAGGATGTGCTGACCGTCGAAGGCCACATCCAGCACGGGCGGCAGGTTGCGGTTCTCCACCCGGAAGGCGGGCAGCGTCAGCACGTTGTTGAAGTAAAACAGCTCCGGCTGGCGGGCCCCGCTCTTATCCATATTCAGATCTACCTGCAGAGTGAGGTCACCGCTAAGGTCGCGCACGTCGGCTTCGGCGTTGAACTGCAGCGCGCCGTTGGCGGCCAGATTGGGCAGCGTGACCTCCGTAATACGCTCCGCCGTAGTGGTGCCGCCCGTGCTGCGCACCGTGATGCGGGCTTTCAGGGAAGTACCGAAGGCAATGGGCGTCACGTTCTGAAACACGACCGGCACTTTCAGGTAGCCGGTAGCCGCCTGCGCCACCAGCGTAGCCGGCGCATAAGCATTGGGCGTCTTGGCCAGCACCGAATCGGGCCGGACCACGCCTTCCGGGAAGCCTTTATACGTAACCATCAGCTCCTTCAGCTGAGGAGCCGTACGGTTGAGCTCATCCCGCAGGGTCAGCTGAATTTTCAGAAACGGGTACTGCTTGGCCGATATGCTGCTCAACGAATACGTGCGGTCCGTAACGTTCCGGGCCTGGGGGAGCACATGTTCCACTTTCTGGGCATCGACGCCAATGAGCTGCAGCGTATAGCTATCGGAGGGCTCAGTACGGATGGTATGATACAGGGTGGTCCACTCCTGAGCCGGCCCGATGAGGGCGGACGTGAGCGTGCCGCTGTTGGTGCGGGTAATAAGCGGGCCATTCAGGCTGACCACCTGCTTGGTCCGCCAGCCGGGCAGGCTGGAATCGTACGTCCGCTCCTGGGCAGGCTGGGCACCCGGGCCCTTCCGGGCCAGGAATACGAACGGGTCGCCGTTCTGCAGCTGATTTATTTTCTGGGAGCCCAGGGCCGTGAACACCGCTTTCAGAGCCGGGGAGAAGGAAGCAAAATTAACCCGGTTCACGGATACCAGCGCCACGTAAGCCCCCTGCGGCAGGTTGGTCAGCAGGGATAACAGCTGCTGCTGCCGGACGGGCGAGTTGATGTTGTCGGTAGCCGAGGCGGTGAAATGATAGAACCGGTTCGGCTCCGTCCCGCACGAGTCGTACGGGCCACCCCCGAGCGTGCGCAAAGGCTTCAGCGAGTTGCCGTCGTAGACGGAGACGAGAATGTTGGGCAGGCCCACCGCGCACGACAGCACCGAGAGCTGGTCGTTGCCGAGCTGCACCCCGTACCCGGCCCGGAACGTCACTGAGTCTTTACCGGCCGCATTCTGTCCGGCCCCCTGCGTGCGCAGCGTCAGCAGTTGGGTCAGGTCGCTGAACGACCACTTGCCCGACGGGGCCGCTACATTCAGGCGGTCCAGCTCATCGCGCCGGAACTGGCCGTGGTGGCTCTGCGACCAGCCCCCGGGGCGGGTGTTGATGATGCGGAACGAGCTGGTGCTCCACTCGTCGTTTTCGCTGGGCTCCAGTTTGGTCTGGAAGCGCATGCGCCAGTACCACACCACGCTGTCGCGGCCGGCCAGCACCGGCAGGCGGGGCCGCCATTCGGCTACCAGCGGAGCCTGCACCGTGGTGCGCTGAATCAGCGCGCTGTTGAACGTGGGTACCGTATCCAGCTCGACATCGAACGAACGGGCGGCTTTGGCCACGTTGGTCTGCCCTACCAGCCGCAGGTTGTTGGCGGCTACGATACCAAATTCGGGCGGGTTGAGCAGGGTGATGCCCGGCCGTAGAAATACGAAGGTGGTGGTGGCCGTGTTATTGTCCTCGTTCAGTTCCGCAATGCGGTTCTGGTAGTCCAGCGTAGTCGTAAAGGTGTTGGTACCGAAGGCCGCGCCGGTATTCTTCAGCACCAGCACGTAGGTGGTGTCACCCAGGGCCTGCCGCAGGTTAGGGAAAGTGTAGAGCGTATCGGCCCGGGTCGGCAGCGCGCCGCGGTCATACTCGCGCTTCACGGAGATATCCAGCTTGTCGTAGGTCACTTTGCCGGGGTTGCGCACCTTCACCAGCAGCTTGAACTGAGGCGAAGTAGCCAGCACCGGCCCGGACCCTACGGGCTGAATTTCCAAGGCCGGGGCGCCGTAGGTAAAATCAGGCCGCGGAGGCGAGAACAGGCGCAACGCCGGGTCGGCGTGCCAGATGGTGGTCATCATGGAGGCCTGCTGGCTGGTACTACTCTGGGAAGCCAGCCGCCGGGACACTTCATTCTGGATTTCCGCTACCGGCTTGCTGTACCATTGCGGATCGTTCAGCAGCAGCTTGAAGGTTTCATCCTGGGTTTCGTGCAGCTCGGTGGCGAAGCCAAAGCTGGATTCACTCATGAAGCCAATCAGGCCTTTCTCCGGCACCAGCAGCCAGTCTTCGGCGAACTGGGTGTCGCGGGCCCGGAAGGCATTGCCCGCACTACAGCCCAGCGCAAACATCATCGGATATTTCCCCTTGTTGTTGTAGCCGCTGTTCGCGTCCTCAGGGTTGCCCAGATTGAAATCCAATATATCGGTACCGCCATGGCCGAAATAGGTAATCAGGGCCAGTCCCGCGTTCAATTCGTTGGCAATACTAAGCTGGCTGGGCAGGCTGGCATCCGTACGGGCATAGGTCTTGATGACCTTGCCCGCGAACAGGGGCTGCTCAATGCGGCGCTTATACTGGTTCAGATACCCGGCAAATTCCGTGAACTCAGCCTCAGTTTGACCACCAACCAGATTCAGCGCGTGTTTCCGCCATTCCAGGCCCGGGCCGTCAGGACGGCTAAGCGTTTCCTCGTACTCCTGCAGCTTGGCCAGGTAGCTCGCTACGTGGGCCGGCGTCTGGGCCGAAATGCGGCCGGTGGCCATACGAGCGGCGTAGTTGTTGTTGCGCCAGTCGGCGGTCAGGAAGATATCGGATGGGCCGCGCAGACTGGTTGGTACCAGCTCCCGCACTACCAGACCGCCCGGGGCCCGGTAGGCATTCGGGTTTTGCCGGTGATATACGCCCGAATCAAACTCGCCGGGAGCCAGTCCTTTGCCCAACAAGAGCAATGATTTGGGTCGCGGATCGGTGAGCATATACAACGCGAAATTCCTGAGGGCTAATGCCGATTTCTCGCCGTAGTGGAACTGATCATAAAGCTGCTCACTGGTCACGATCAGGGGCTGATAGCTCCCTCCTTTCGCCGAGGCCCGGTAGTCGGCATAGGTCTGCACCGGGTTGGCCAAAGCACCCGCCGGCTTCATGAGCGTCTCACTGCTGATAATCAGATAGTTATATGCAGATGGAGCGATACTCCGAAACTGCACCAGGCGGGCCGGCAAGGGCAGCGTAGCTTTGGTCACGTCGGTGAGCCAGAGGTTGCGCTGCCTTCCCCCCGGCAGCGCCCCGGGAAAGACGTAGCCGCGCCGGGTGCCACCTTCCGCAATGCCCTCTACCCGCTGCACATTGTAGGGGTCCGTCACGTCGAAGCCCCGCACCGTCGCGGGCAGGTTGTCGAGGGAATAGTAGGCGGGGGCGGTTCCCAGGGTCGAATCGTTGCTGAAGCGCAGGGCGGAACGATTCCCGCTCCAGGCACTGCGCTGACTATGGTTCGTCTTTATGTAGCCAATGCGGACGGTATTGGTAGCCGTACCGGTGATCTGAGTATCGTTGCTCAGGTAGAACTGAATAATACCGTTGGCAGCAATATCGGAGTGCTGAACGGTGTACGTCAGCTTGCGCTGCTCGTAGCCATTGAACTCCACCGGCGGCCCCAAAGCACGGCGGACGGTGCTGCCGGGCTCAGCCACCAGGAGCGTCACCTTGTGGGCCGAGCGGCTGGAGCCGACCACCTGAATGTCCACCTGGGGTGCGCGGCTGGTCGGGACGTTATTCAGCAAAGAGTCACTCCGGGTTGGTTGCGGGGAAGTCAGGCCACCCACGCCATACGGGAAGGAGAAGAATCCTTCTCCGGGTTCCCCCCAGGGCTGAAAGACAAAAGGTATCAGATCCACATCACTGTACCTGTCGCTGTAGACGTAGGCGCGGAAATTACGCCAATGCTGGTGCGCATCGCCAACCGGGGTCGGATTGACCCGGGCCATCCGCTTCGGGCTGATAGCCGGGGAGGCGATGGTCAGAAAATAGGCCGCCGTATCGGTGTAGAGGCTATATAGCTTCTGGTAGTGGTCAGCGTCGCGCTTGTACATGCCCACATCCAGGGCGCCGTCGTTGCGCTGGCCGTAGAACTCCACCACGGTAGAAGGGTCCAGCGTAGTGGGGCTGCTACCACCCACGTAGATGGCTACTTCCCGGCCCCGGCGCCAGAGCTGAAACCGGCTGGGGTCAGCGTTGGTGATACCGGCCTGGGTCAGGTAGGTGTAGTCGAGGCGGTGTAGACCGTCGCGGGTGACCTTGATTTTATAGTACTGCTGGCTGGGCACGATCCACTCGTTGCCGAACTGCGTGCCGATCTGAGCGGCAGCGTCCGGGCTGGCTCCGAGCATAAGGCCGAGCAGCACCAGAAAACCACGGATAAGGTACTGCAGGTGGTACTGTTGTTTCATATAGGTGATGAAGCGTAGAACAGCGGCTGCCGCCCACCGGATTTTGTTCCGGTAACAGCAGCAGGGACATCTTCGGTTGACTAAGTGGCGGGTTTATTTGAAGCCGTAGCCCAGCGACACGATAATGGAATTGGTCTGGGTCTGGTCGCCCAGCTTTTCTACCGCCAGGCGCGACAACGCCAGATCCAGCCGCAGGCCACTCAGCGCCACCCCTACGCCCAGGGTAGGCTGACCGCGCCAGCCACCCTTGTTGTTGAAGGACTTCGTGGCATCCGCTTCCTGGAAGTTGCTGATGCCGCCGCGCAGGAACACCAGATCCTTGAAGCCGAGTTCCACGCCGGCCTTCGGGTCGATGCTGACGGCGGAGGTAGATACCAGCGTATTGCGCTGGCCGTCAGTAGTCATTTCCAGATCGGTGGCTACCAGGGCCGTGAGCTGACCGGGCAGCCTGAAGCTGCGGCCCACCCCCAGCACGAAGCGGGGCAGGGTAATTTCGGTGCTGTTAGTTGGAATGGGGTCATTCGCCGACGCGGAGCCCTGAAACTCGTCGGCGTTGATGGACCAGGCATTGAAGGTGGTGGTGATGTCGCGGGCCATCAGCCCCAGCCGCCAGCCGCCCCGGTCGTACTGCAGGCCGGCATCGATGCCGAAGCCCCAGGCGTTGGCGAAGCTGCCTACGTTGCGGTAAATGATCTTGCCGTTGACGCCCGCCTTCAGCCCTTCTACCGCTCCGATCTTACGCGCATACGACAGCAGCAACGCATAGTCGGCCACCGAGAAGTACCGGATCCGGTCGTACTGAATGTAGCCGTACTCATTGATCAGGTTACGGGTGTCGGCGATATCGTCGACGCCCGAGCGGATGACGCTCGCGCCAATGGCACTCTGGTCGTCGAGGGGCATGGAAAAGGCCGCGTAATCGTTTTTCACGATGCCCGAAAACAGCTCGGAGTGCATCAGCACCGCGTCGTACTTGTGGGTCTGATTGAGCAGACCGGCGGGGTTCCAGTAGCCGGCGGTGGCATCGCCCACAATACCGACCTGGACGCTGCCCATCCCCAGGGCCCGGCCCCCTACGCCGATGTTGAGGAACTCGTTGCTGTATTTGGGGGTCAGGTCGGCGGTCTGGGCCGTAGCCGTGGTAGCAAAAGTCAGGCTCAGGCCTGGGCCCACGAGCAGGACAACAAGGCGGGAGAAGTGCGGCATAGAATAAAAAAGGAAGGCGTACGGTTGATCCGCAGCACAAACGCAAGTTACTTATTTATAGTGCGGCACTCCGGCAGTTTGGACGCCGGATTTGCCCCCAAACTCCAAGCCCCTGAAACAGGAGGCCCGGCAGCGCCATTTTCCGGGCTTTCGCTGCGGAGCCGGGGTGTTACTTTTTCACTATCCGGTTGCAGTAGTTTTTTACGAAGCCCCCAACCCGGCGGGCTGAGGGAGGAAAAATAAATTTTACTAGTACCTTGCGTCACATAGTACCTTCCATTATCTTTGTTTCATTCTTCACCGATTTCCGCCCAAGCCCATGAAAGTAGAGAACACCCAAGTGCAGATGCGGAAGGGCATCCTGGAGTTCTGCATCCTGGAAATTATTGCCCGGGGCGAGGTCTATGCGTCCGACATGCTCGAAGAGCTCACCGCTGCCCGCATGATCGTCGTCGAAGGCACGCTCTATCCGTTGCTCACGCGCCTCAAAAACGCCGGCCTGCTCGATTATACCTGGAAGGAATCCACTTCCGGGCCGCCCCGCAAATACTACACCCTCACCCAGATCGGCCAGGAGTTCCTGTTCCAGCTGCGCCTGACCTGGGACGAAGTATCGGACTCGATCCGCATCATCCGCCAGAAGCCTCACCCCAATGGTACCGACACCCTCCGGCCGCAGTAGCCGCCGGTCCGGTCCATTTCCCATGAGTCACTCTTGATTTGCAGTACTGAGATGAAAAAGAACATCAGCATCAACCTCCAGGGCCTTATCTTCCACATTGAAGAAGATGGCTACGACGTGCTCAGCCGCTACCTGGCGGAGGTGAAGGCACACTTTTCCGGCTACCGGGGGCACGAGGAAATCGTGGCCGATATCGAAGGCCGCATTGCCGAGCTGTTTGCGGCCCGCACTTCGGCCACCAAGCAGATTATCACGCTGGACGATGTGGAGGCGATGGTGGCGAAGATGGGCCGCGTGAGCGACTTTCAGAGCGCCGATGAGGCCGAGGAAGAAGAAGAAGCCCTGGCCGGCGGCCCCGCCGCCTACACCACCTACGCCGACGGGACCGGCAGCGCCGCGCCGGGCAACCCGGCCGCTCCCGAAGCCGATGGGCAGCCCCGCCGCCTGTACCGCGACATGGCCAACCGCAAGATTGCGGGCGTCGCGGCCGGTATTGCCCGCTACTTCGCCGTCAACCCGCTGTGGGTGCGGCTGGGCTTTCTGGTAGCGCTGCTGACGCGGCCCCTGCTGCGCAGCATCTTCCCC
Organism: Hymenobacter fastidiosus; assembly: GCF_039539565.1. Classification (NCBI taxonomy): domain Bacteria; kingdom Pseudomonadati; phylum Bacteroidota; class Cytophagia; order Cytophagales; family Hymenobacteraceae; genus Hymenobacter; species Hymenobacter fastidiosus. Next base: position 65,240 of record NZ_BAABDJ010000033.1, read on the forward strand.
TTCGACGACGGCGACTTCCACTTCGAAGGATTTGACCTGGGCGGCGTGGCTTTCCTGGTCTACGTGGTGCTCTGGATTGCCCTGCCCAAGCGCTACGACGGCGTGCCGGCCAACGAAGACCCCACCTTCCGCAAGCTCTACCGCGACACGGACACGGGGAAGGTCGGGGGCGTATCGGCCGGACTGGCGGCTTACTTCAAGGTCGACGTGGTCGCCATCCGGATTGCGTTCCTGGTGCTGCTCTTCGCCGGCGGCTCCGCCATCCCCATCTACATCATTCTCTGGATTCTGCTGCCCGAGGCCAAAACCGTATCCGAGAAAATGCGGATGCGCGGCGACGCGGTAACGCTGTCGGGCATCGACACCAACGTGCGCAACAATGCTTTTACGGATGAGCCCGGTGTAGCTGCCGGGAGCGGTAACCGCCCCCTGGGCATGTTTCTGGAAGACCTGTTCCGCAATCTGCGGCCAATCCTGAACTTCATCGGCTCGGCCATCCGCATCTTTGCCGGGGCCCTGCTGATCCTGATTGGCCTCGCGCTGCTGGTGGGCTTCACCATCGCGCTGGCCGCCGGCCTGGGCTGGATTCCGGAGTCGCAGAACATTCAACTCGGCGACGTGCCCGCCCACATTCTGCTGCGGGGCCTGCCGGCCTGGTCTATCTTTGCCTTCTACATGGCCGCCGTTATTCCGGCCATCTCCCTGCTGCTGTCGGGCATTGGCCTGCTGTTGCGCCGCGCCGTGCTGACGCGCACCGTAGGGCTTTCCCTGCTGGGGCTGTGGCTGCTGAGCATCATTGCCTGCTCCCTGGCCTTTGCCCGCCTCAGCCACGACTTCCAGAACGAGGGCGAGCAGGTGCAGGTGCAGCGCTTCCCGGGCCTCACCGCACCTACCCTCTTCCTGGATACCCGCCACGTAGACCGCAGCAACGACCAGGACGTCGAGATTGAGTTTGTGCCCGCCGACAGCGCCCAGGTCCTGAGTGTCGACAAAACTTTCTCGGCCCAGGGCGCTACCGAAGCCGAAGCGGCCCGCACCGCGGCCACCTCCATTGGCTACACCGTGCGCCAGGCCAACGATTCGACCCTGATCTTCGACGACCACTTCTCTTTTCTGCCCGATGCCACCTACCGCGACCAGCGCCTGCGGCTCACCGTGCACCTGCCCCGCAACAAGTACTTCCGCATCAGCGAAGACCTCTCGTACTGGATCGGTAGCCAGAACTTCGTGAACGACCAGCGCCCGGAAAATCCCGAAGAGCACCTGTTCCGCCTCCGCGACAACCGCCTGGAATGCGTGGACTGCACGCCCGAAGAGCTACGCGACGACGACTTCGACAACAATAACAACGATGCTGACAGCACCGACGACGGGCTGAACATCGACACCGGCAACGGCAACATGCGGGTCCGCATCAACTCCGGTGATGAGAACGGCGACGACGTCGACGTGGACATCGACATCAGCGAATCAGCCTTTTCGGCCAACCCCGGCGACTACGGCACCAGCCGCCGCCGCTTCAATCTGAGCGGTTTCCGCCAGATTGAAGCCAGCGGAGCCTACCGCGTGTACGTCCGCCAGGGGCCTACCTTTAAAGTGGACGTGGCCGGCAACGACAAGGATCTGCGCAACCTGCGCGTAGATACCAACGACGACCAACTCGTTATTCAGCCCCGCCGCAGCTTTATGGCGGGCTTTTCCTTCAGCCGCAAGCCTGTTCTGGTGCGGGTGCAGATGCCCGACCTGCGCGGGCTGGATTTGAGCGGCGCCTGCCAGGCCAATGTAGCCGGCTTCAGCGGTCAGCCGCTGCGGGTGGAGCAGAGCGGCGCCTGCAATGCGGTGCTGAGCGTGCAGGTCCCCCGCCTGGCGCTGGACCTGAGCGGGGCCTGCCGCACCGATCTGCGCGGTTCCGCCACCGAGCTGAAGGTAGATGGCTCCGGGGCCTGCCAGATCAACGCCCTGAATATGCCCACCCGGCGCGCCGAGCTCGAGCTTTCGGGCATGAGCAAGGCCCGGGTGCGGGTGGCCGACCGCCTGCGGGCGGACCTGAGCGGAGCCAGCCGGGTAGAGTACGCCGGCAAGCCCGTCAGCATCCGGAAGGAGCTTTCCGGTTCGTCCCGGGTTTCCCCGATCTCCGAATAAGCGCGTGAGCTGAAAACTACTTTGCCGGAAGACAACCAATTTATCAGGCCCTTACGTAAGGAAGTATCACTCTAAGACGTTACGATGAAGCGCGTTACGCACTGCGTATTACTTGTCTTTCCGGAGAGTAAAGAAAGGACCGGGCACCCCCCGGGGCCCGGTCCTCATCCTTAGATCGTACACGCGAGAGTTTGGGTTCACGTACTGGTGAGTGAAAGGTGGCCCGGAGGAAGACCCTTTGCCTGACCCTGCTGCAACAGGTAGGCAAAGGCTTCCTCGAACTCGTTGCGGATCTTCCCGTCCAGAATAGCTTCCAGCACGGCGCTTTTCAGCTCGCCTACTTCCTTGGAAGGCTTCAGCCCAAAGGTTTCCATAATAACTTCCCCCGTAATCACGGGCCTGAAGTTGCGCAGGTGGTCCTTCTCCTCTACTTCCTTCAGCTTTTCCTCCACCACGCCAAAGTTGCGCAGGTAGCGCTCCTTGCGCTGGTGGTCTTTGCTCGTGATGTCGGCCCGGCAGAGCAGCATCAGCCGGTCGATATCGTCGCCGGTTTCGAACAGCAGTCGCCGCAGGGCCGAGTCGGTCACGGTTTCCTTCACCAGGGCAATGGGCCGCAGATGCAGGCGCACCAGCTTCTGCACCTGCCGCATTTCCTCGCCCAGGGGCAGTTTCAGATCCGTGAAAATCTGGGGTACCCAGCGGGCCCCCTTGTCCTCGTGGCCGTGGAAAGTCCAGCCCACGTTGGGGAAGTAGCGCTTGGTGGCGGGTTTGGCAATGTCGTGCAGGATGGCGGCCCAGCGCAGCCACAGATCGCCGCCGGCGTCCACCACGTTGTCGAGCACCTGCAGGGTGTGGTAGAAGTTGTCCTTGTGGGCGTGCTTGCCCACTTTCTCCACCCCGTAGAGCAGGGCCATCTTCGGGAAAATCAGGTGCAGCAGCCCGGTCTGAAACAGCAGCTTGAAACCGTAGCTGGGCTTCGGAGCCATGATAATCTTGTTCAGCTCCACCGTAATGCGCTCCTGTGATACAATCTTGATCCGGTCCTTGTTGCGGGCCAGGGCGTCGTAGGTATCGGGCTCGATGTCGAAGTTGAGCTGGGTGGCAAAGCGGATGGCCCGCATCATGCGCAGCGGGTCATCGGAAAAGGTAATGTCGGGGTTGAGCGGGGTGCGGATGATCTTGCGCCGCAGGTCGCCCATGCCGTCGTAGCGGTCCACCAGCGCGCCAAAATCCTCGGGGTTCAGACTCAGGCCCAGGGCGTTGATGGTGAAGTCGCGGCGGGCCAGGTCTTCCTCCAGGGTACCGGCCTCTACTTCGGGCTTGCGGCTCTCGGCCCGGTAGCTTTCCTTACGGGCCCCCACAAACTCCAGCTCCACAGTTTCGGTGGGCAGCATAGCGGTGCCGAAGTTTTTGAACACCGTTACCCGCGGGCGGCCTGGCAGCTTGCGTCCCACGGCCTGGGCCAGCTTAATTCCGTCGCCCACGCATACCACGTCCACGTCCTTGCTGGGCCGGGCCAGCGCCAGGTCCCGCACAAATCCGCCAATCACGTAGGCCGGGTAGCCCAGCTCGCCGGCGGCGGCAGCAATAACGTGGAACAACGGGTTTTCGGGAAGCTGCGGAGTAGTCATAGATGCAATGCGGAAAGCCAGGAAGTCGCAAAGGTAACGTCCCCATCGGTCATTGCCCGCTCCATTGTCATGGCCAGGAGGTACGACGAAGCAGTCCGTCTTCTAAAATGCACTCGTTTCTGTCAGCCCCAAAAGCCCCGACGGGTGCATACGTTGAGGCTTAGGAATGTAACGCGAAGTTCTACTTCGCGAAACGTTGCGCGCCAATTGTTGCATCGGCGCAGATGCCCCGCGAAGTGGAGCTTCGCGTTACTACCGCCAGCCTATGCCCGCACTACTTCCAGCCCGCCATCGGCCCGCACCCGCACCACCCGCGAGGGAATGGCCGGCGTGACGTCCTGCTGGCGCCAGCTCACCACGTAATCAGCTCCACGCACGAGGGCCGGGGCTACGTCGGCATATATTGCTGGAGCGGGTTCTCCGCTCAGGTTGGCCGAAGTCGATACCAGGCCATGGCCCAGACGGCGCAGCACTTTATGGCTGAACTCGTCGGTGCTGACCACCCGCAGGCCGATGGTGCCATCGGGGGCCAGCAGCTTGGCCGCCAGGTGGCGGCTGCCAGGCACGATATAGGTGGTAGGGCGCTCCTGCCCGGCCAGCAGCCCCGCCAGATTGGGCGGCACCACGGCGGCGTACTTGGCAAACATGGCCTCGTCGGCTACCAGCACAATGCAGGCCTTGTCGGTCGGGCGGCTTTTCAGCTTATAGAGGCGCTCCACGGCCGGCGGCACTTCCGCGTCGCAGCCCAGGCCCCACACCGTATCGGTCGGGTACAGAATCACCTGCTGGAGCAGCAGCGCGTCTACGGCAGCATCCACTTCCTGGCGAAAAAAATTACTATTCATGGTTGGGGGCTTGGTGGTTGGGGTCTTGGGTCTTGGGGCTTGAGGCTTGGGGCTTGGGGCTTGAATTTTTCTTCGCCGGCCCTTATTCGTCGGTCATCCTGAGCAGAGCGAAGGACCTTCCCCTTTGTCGCTGCCCCCCGCCATAATGTCCACACTCTGCAGCTGGGCGTGATAAAGGGTTTCGCTCATGCAAGAAAAATTTAAGGTTATCGGAGGAAGGTCCTTCGCAAGCTCAGGATGACAGACGACACAAAAACCCATCCCACCTCAACATCCAACATCCCAAGACCCTAAGCCCCCATATCCTGGCACAGCTCCACTAATACGCCGGCGGCGCTTTTGGGATGGACGAAGCACACCAGCTTGTTGTCGGCGCCGGGCTTGGGCTCTTCGCTCAGCAGCACGAAGCCCGCGGCCCGCAGCCGGGCCATTTCGGCCCGGATATCGGCTACCGCGAAGGCGACGTGGTGAATACCCTCGGGCTTTTTGCTCAGGTATTTCGTGATGGCGCTGTCGGGGGTGGTACCGGCCAGCAGCTCGATCTTCGAGCCGCCCACCCGGAAGAAAACCGTGTCGACGCCCTCACTGGCCACGTGTTCCTGCTTGTAGGGCGGCTGCCCCAATAAGGTCGTGTACAGGGCTGTGGCAGCTTCGAGGTCGTGGACGGCCAGGCCGAGGTGTTCGAGGTTGGCAAACATGAAAGTTGGGGTGGGAAACTGGTGGCTCCTATTTGGAATATATCTACTTTTGTGGGAGCAAAGTAAAACCAGTTCATCGGTTTTCGTGTTCTACCTACGAATCATTCTTCCCCCTGATTCCTCGGTTTCCCCTGGTTTTTCGCTGATTTACACCCTTCGAGCCATGCTCAAGCTTCCTATTTACCTCGACAACAATGCCACCACCCCGCTCGATCCACGGGTTCTGGAGGCCATGATGCCGTACCTGACTGATGTGTTCGGCAATGCCGCTTCGCGCAACCACCCGTTCGGCTGGGCGGCGGAGGAAGGCGTTGACTACGCCCGCGACCAGATTGGCGCACTGATAAACTGCGACCCCAAAGAAATTATCTTCACCTCGGGGGCCACCGAATCCGACAACCTTGGCATCAAGGGCGTGTTCGAGATGTACGCCCAGAAGGGCAATCATATTATCACCACTACTACCGAGCACAAAGCCATACTCGATACCTGCAAGCACCTCGAGAAGCTGGGCGGCCGGGTAACCTATCTGCCCGTCGACTCCGAAGGCCTCATCAGCCTCGCTGAGCTGGAAGCCGCCATGACGCCCGAAACGATTCTGGTGACCATCATGTACGGCAACAACGAAACCGGCACCATTCAGCCGCTGCGCGAAATTGCCGCTATTGCCCACAAGCACGGCGCGCTGTTCATGACCGACGGCACGCAGGCCGTGGGTAAAATTCCCGTTGACGTCATTGCCGATGGCATCGACCTGATGGCCTTCACGGCCCACAAGATGTACGGCCCGAAAGGCGTCGGCGCCCTGTATGTGCGGCGCAAGAACCCGCGGGTGAAGGTAACGGCCCAAATGGACGGCGGGGGCCACGAGCGTGGCATGCGCTCCGGAACGCTCAACGTGCCGGGTATCGTGGGTCTGGGCAAAGCCTGCGAGCTGGCCCGCCTCGAAATGGCCGCTGATACCGAGCGCCTGAGCGTGATGCGCGACCGGCTCGAGCGGGAGCTGCTGACGCTGGAAGAAACCTACGTGAACGGTTCCCGTGAGCATCGCCTGCCCCACGTAGCCAACATTTCCTTCACCTACGTGGAAGGCGAAGGCCTGATGATGGGCGTGAAAGACCTTGCCGTATCGTCGGGTTCGGCCTGTACGTCAGCTTCGCTGGAGCCATCGTACGTGCTGAAAGCCCTGGGCTTGAGCGACGACCTCGCCCACAGCTCCCTGCGCTTCGGCCTGAGCCGCTTCACCACCGACGAGCAGATTGACTACGCCATCAATCACGTAAAAGAGGCCGTCACCAAGCTGCGCGAAATGTCGCCGCTGTGGGAGATGTTTAAGGAAGGCATCGATTTGAGCAAAATCGAGTGGGCCGAACACTAAAATCAATGAGCAATTACCAATGAGCAATGAACAATGTAGTTCTGCTCGCTGGCTATGATTGCTCATTGCTCATTGATCATTGTACATTCAAGCAAAGCGCAAATGGCTTACTCCGATAAGGTAATCGACCACTACAGCAACCCCCGCAACGTGGGCACGCTGGATAAAAGCAAAAAGAACGTGGGCACCGGCCTGGTAGGCGCGCCGGAGTGCGGCGACGTCATGCGTCTGCAGATCGAGGTCGACGAAACCACCAACACCATCACCGACGCTAAATTCAAGACGTTCGGCTGCGGCTCGGCCATTGCTTCGTCTTCTTTGGCCACCGAGTGGCTGAAAGGCAAAACCGTGGATGAGGCCCTGGCCATCGACAACATGGAGATTGTGGAAGAGCTGGCCCTGCCGCCGGTGAAAATCCACTGCTCGGTGCTGGCCGAAGACGCCATCAAGTCGGCTATCAACGACTACCGCGTGAAAAACGGCCTGGCCGTGCTGGAAGCCGTCAAGGCCCACCATTAGTCAGTTGCCGGTTGTGAGTTGCCAGTTGCCAGTTCGCTTTGGTAGCCGTCAGAATAAACTCATAACTGGTAACCGGCAACTCGCGACCGGCAACTGGCAACTGGCAACTCATAACCGGTAACTGGCACCTGAATGGAAGACGTCCACGTTGAAAGCAGCCGGATTCAGCGACAGATTGCCGAGAGCCTGGGCCTGAGTCCGGGCGACCTGCTGTTTGAGTTCCGGCAGCTCGACGGCCGGGTGCGGCTCGACCTGATTACGGTTAACCCTCGCCACCACCAGAGCTTCCTGTTTCGCTACGAGGAAGGCCACGACAGGCCCGACGTCCTGCGCCGTATGCTGGCTTACGTGAAAAACTCGCGCGATACGGAAAGCTCCTACACCATTCAGTGGCGCACCCGTGGCGACCGGGAGCTGCAAACCTCCTACTTCCGCGCCCACAACGCCTACGAAGCCCTTGACAAGCTTTACTACGGCCGCGATCTGAACACCATTACCGTATTCAGCGTCGTGTTGAATCCATCTTCTTAGTTGTTGGGATCTTGGGGTCTCAGTTTCCTGTTCCGGTAACACCAATCAATGGAAACCAGAACGGCAGCCAAGACCCCAGGACCCTAAGACCCCAACCACCATGATTACCGTTTCTGATAAAGCCAAAGATAAAGTTGAAAGGCTCATGCACGATGCCGAGCTGGACGCTACCTACCGGCTGCGGGCCTCGGTGGCCGGCGGCGGCTGCTCGGGCCTGTCCTACAAGCTCGACTTTGACAACGAGGTAAAGCCCATGGACCAGGAGTTCGAGGATAAGGGCGTCCGGGTAGTGGTCGACATGAAAAGCTTTCTGTACCTGGCCGGTACCGAGCTCAACTTCTCGGATGGTCTCAACGGCAAGGGTTTCTACTTCGACAACCCCAATGCCTCCCGCACCTGCGGCTGCGGCGACAGCTTCTCGGTATAGCTATTTAGCTTCCCCCAACGCCCAAAAAAGCCTCATCTGGTAGCAGATGAGGCTTTTTTGGGCGTTGGGGGAAGCTTTTTTTCACTCGCGCGTGAAGCGCTGTACCCGCCGCTGGCCGGCGTTGGTCAGCTCCAGCAGGTAGCTTCCGCCCGGAACCCGGCTTAAATCGATGGTACGGCCACCCTGAGTCTGGCCCGAGAGTACAGCCTGCCCTTGGCTGGTGTAGATCCGGTAGGAGAGCCGGCCATCAACCGGGGGCAGCGTGAGGTAACCCGCGCACGGGTTGGGATATACGGCCTTATCCAGCCCCGCCAGACCATTGGCGGCCACCACGGCCACGGGTGAATGCGTTTGGGTGCCATCGAAATCGACTTGGCGCAAACGGTAGTAGGTCAGCCCGGTGCTGCTGCTCTGGTCGGTGAAGGTATAGGTATGCGCGACCGTGGTAGTACCATGCCCGGCTACGGTGCCCAGGTCACGAAACGCGCGGCCATCTTCGCTGCGCTCGACAACGAAGTGCTGGCTGTTCTTTTCGCTGGCAGTAGTCCAGTACAGATTGACGGCGCTACCCTGCCGGCTGGCTTTGAACGCCGTCAGTTCCACGGGCAAGGGGTTGGTGCCGGCCCCGTTGGCCAATACGGTGCTGGCCAGCACAAAGTCGCCCAATTGAGTGAAGGCAATGCTGGACGTAACCTCCCCGGCAAAGTAGGTAGTGCCATTGATGCCGGGGTTGCAGGTCCCCCCCTGACTCACCCAGGCAGTACCCGTACCGCGGGCCACGCGCAGATTGGAAGCGGCATCAACCTGATCATCCAAATTGAAGCTAAGACGGATGCTGCAGTTAGTAAGCGTCGTAGCTCCGCTGCTGGTCAGGTTGTAGTACCGCATAGCCGAGACCCGCTGCATACCGGCCGAGATAATGCGCACCGGGGACGGGCCTTCAAACTGCTGGGCCGTGTAGGTAGTAGTGGTGCCGGCACTCTGCGTAAGCGTAAGCGCAAGCGGACGGTAGGCGGTGCCCGAGCCAATCGGAAACACCAGGGCGGTGCTGGTGGCCGAGGCCAGGGCACGCGTGAGCGCGCCGTTCACGAAGCTGTTCACGCTGCCCCCCGTGAAGCCGGCGCCGGCGGCCAGGGTCAGTCGGTTGCCGGCCGTGGTAGTAAGCCGGCCATTGGTAAGCCCCAGCGTGGCGAACACCGTCAGGGGTCGGCTGAGCGTCACCCCCGCCGGATTATTGATATCGAGCACCGTATTAGCCCCCAGGGCCAGTGCGCCGGCCCCACTGATCGTCTGGGCAATAGTGCCGTTGAGGCCGACAACGAGGGAACTCGTCCCCAGCGTAAGGGTACCATTCGTAATTTTCAGGTGATTTTTGATATTCAGGGTGCCACTGTTCAGCGAGACCGAGTTCTGGAACTCCAGATTGCCAAACGTCCGTACGATGCTGGTACTGGCGGCAAAATCCCCGGCTTTGTACACGTAAAAGCTACCCTCCGAAAAGATAGTGGCATTGCCCGAGCCACCCAGCGGGCTGCTTCCACTGTTTTGCGTATAGGTTGCTCCGGCGTCGAAGATGGCCGTGCTGGGCGTGGTGCCGAAGGCAACACCCGCTGCGCCGGTATCCATCAGAAAGTTACTCCCCGCCAGAAAAGTGATGCTGCCTGCCGACCCGGTAAGGCGGTGTTGGGAATTCAGATTGGCGATATCACCACTTGCCGTATTAACAAAGGTAAGCGCCCCGGAAACAGCCGCCTTGGCATCAGTACCCAGCGTTACGACCAGGTTGTGGTTGGAACTGCCGGCGCTGAGCGTGACTTTTGAGTTGCTGGTAATAAGAAAGTCGTCGCCGGCACTCCCATTGATGGTAACAGTCCGATTACTACCCAAGGCCAGCAAGGTGGCGTTTACGCCATTGATAAAGTGCATCTGGCCAACAACGTTAGCATTTGGATTAACATTTGGATCAAAATATGGAACGGTAACGACGGGGGCACTGGCCCCCAGGACGCTTCCATCGAACACCAGGATGTCGGTTTCCAGTGCCGTGCGGCGCGTTGGCGACCAGTTAGCGCCCCCGTTGAGGTTACCATTGGCAGTGCCAGGAGCGCCTGTCCACGTGTAGACTTTCTGAGCCTGGGCCGTGATAGATAATAGAACAAGTAGCGCCAGTGCCGGCAGGAAGGCAGAGAAGCCGAAGATCCTGGTTTTCATAAAATTGAGAGTAAAATGAGAGAATTAACGATTGAAATATAAACAGAATAAAGTGTAGTATCCTATTAATAGTGTACAAAAAAATAATAATAGCCATAATATAACCTGGATTGATCCTCTGTTCCTAAACACAAGGGTTCTGCTGGTTCCTGTGGGCTCCTGGGCGCTACTATAGGTCGGCACGCCCGGCAGGCCGGGGCTCCCCACTCTCCTGGCTGGATACAGTATTCCGGAAATCACTCTACTCCCGTATCCACCAAGGGAGCCTTACCCTGGTGGACTGGCCACCGGGTGCCTACCGTGTGGTAGTCGTGCTTGAAAGAGTCTGCGCTCCACCAGACAATCAGAATTCACCGCCCGATACCGATTGTGGTCAGCAATTTTTGAACGACAACAAAAAGCAACCTCCGGCCTTAAAAACCAGGGCGAAGGGGAAGGCTAAAACGGCGGAGGGCGCGGGGCTTACCCCTGCCCGCTGTTCGCGCCAGGTCAACGCTTTCGGGCAACGACGGGCGGAAGCAAGCCCCGCATCCTACTTCGCCACGAGGAGCAGTTTCGGAGTTGGTGTCCGGAGGTACCGCCAAGTTGTACTGCGCGACTGGTTGCCCGGGTGCGAAGCAGTCGTCAGCCACGGGCGGCGAAGGGAAGCTTCGCGATACCAGCGCCCTGTAAACGAAGGACGAAACCGCTGTGAGGCAGTTTCCGGGTCAGGGTGCCGCCTCTGGGTAACGCGAAGTTTCCCTTCGCGGGTCGTTGCGGACGGCCCCAGCCAACTCGCGCCGGGCGTCGCGAAGTACAGCATCGCGGTACGCCGTCCACTGACTGGGAAACCGCTCTGGCGGCGGGCAGAGGCATCCGCCCACGGTAATGCCGCGCCCTTCGGCGGACCGAAAAAACGCAACCGGTTTCCCAAAAAAAAGCCTCTCCCAAAACAGGGAGAAGCTTTTCCAAAGCAAATAAAGCGGCGCTAGTTCTGCTTAACGAACTGACGCACTACGCGGCCGGTGGCCGAGATGACCTCCAGGTGGTAGAGGCCCGCGGGCAGGGCCGCGACGTCAAGCGTCGAGGCGCCGGTTGGGGCATTGCCTTCCAGTACCGTGCGGCCAACCGGGCTCAGCACGCGGTAGTGGGCCGCGGCGGGCAGCAGCAGGTGCAGCTCACGCTGCGTAGGGTTCGGGTACAGTTCCACCCCGTTGGTGGCACCCACCGCCACCACAGGCGACAGCGAAGCCTTGCCATCAAAGTCAACCTGCCGCAGACGGTAGTACGTCATTGTAGCCAGGGCCTGACGGTCGAGGGTGGTGTAGGTGTGGGCCAGGGTGCTCTGCCCCTGCCCGGCCACCGTGCTGATGGTGGTGAACTCGCGGCCATCGACGGAGCGCAGCACCTCGAAGCGGGCGTTGTTCTTTTCCGAAGCCGTAGTCCATTTCACCAGTACCCCGTTGCCCTGCCGGGCCGCCGTGAAGCGGACCAGCTCCACCGGCAGCGGGTTCAGGACGATGGATGGATCGGTGCTGGCCAGGGCGAAGTCGCTGAATGAAGTGAACGGGTTCGAGGTGATCGTACTGTTGATTACGATACCACGCCCGATATTTTCCCAGCCATTACCGCCGTTCTTGGCTACTACCAGGGTTGAGACGCTTGGATCGGTTACCTGGTCATCAGCCCCGAACGTGAGCGTGATAGTACCCAGGAAGTCGACCGGCGGCGCGACGGGGGTTACGGTGAAGTAGCGGATCCGCGATACCCGGGTTAGGTCCCCGGTCAGGCGGCGGTCGGCGAAGGCCTGGTCTTTCTGCTCGGCAATGTAAGTCGTTGCCGAGGTCTGGTCGGTAATATTCAGCGTAACCGGCCGGTAGGCAGCGCCCTTGCCAACCGGGAAGAGCACCGTAGCCGGACCAGCCACCGTCTGGCGGGCCAGTGGGCCGTTGACGAAGCTGCCGGCGGTAACGGCCAGGGTGGCCGTGCTGGTCAGCGTCAGCAGGTTGGTGGCGTCGGTAGCGAGCTTACCTACTGCCAGTTCCAGGCGGTTCAGCGTGAGCGAACGGGCCAGGGTTACGCCGGCCGCGTTGTTGATCTTCAGGTTGGAGGTAGGCCCGAATGTAACAGCTCCGGCACCAGCCGTCCCCCCGATGGTTTGGACCGCCGAGCCGTTCAGATTCACGGTTTTCGCTAGGGCGGCCTGCGGATTAAAAGTGAGCGTAGAGCTGCCATTCACCGTGAGGTTGCCCCCGATGGAAATGGTATTGTCCAGGTTCAGCCCGATAGCACCGCTGGTAACGGTCAAGTCGCCGACAATAACCAGGGTGCTGTTAGCGACCGAAGCCGCCGATTTGCCGTTGCCGATGTTGAACTCCAGATTGCCAAACGTCCGGCCGCTCAGCGGGGGCACGTTGGTCTGGGTAGGGCTCAGAGGGTTTTCCGGGACGCTGAATACATACAGGCTGGTTGGCTCCAGGGTAATAGCAGTACTGGGCGCGTTCAGACCAAATGGCTGGACGCCGCCGGCCTGTTCCAGACGGGAGCCATTGCGGAAAATTACCTTGTTGGCATTAGCAGTAATATCACCGAAAGGTGCGCCTATCATCTTCGGGGTTTGCGTGAACGAGCTGCCACTCAGTAACTCCACGCTGTTGGTGCCCGTGCCCAGCAGGCGGTGAGCACCGTTGTCGAAGACTATGCTGCCGCCAATGCTGGCCGTGGCGGCCGAAGCCAGCTGCAGGGTCAGGCCCGTGGTCAGGGCACTGGGGCTTGTTACGGTCAGCGTCGAGCCGCTGCCGATTGCCAGATCAGCGCCGCCAGTATTACCGTTGCTGATCGTCAGGGCGCGGTCACCGGTATTGGTGAACGTAGCCGTCACGTTGTTGCGGAAAATCAGCTGACCGACGGTCTGAGCAGAAATAAAGTCGGTAGTGACGGTTACCGTTGGCAGGGAGCTGCCATCGAAGATCAGCAGGTCGTTGGCCGCGGGGGTGGCGCGGACCGGCGTCCAGCTGTTGGGCTCAATCCAGCTCGTTCCGGTGCCGTTCCATAGGTAAGTCGGCGGAACCGTACCGTTCAGGGTGATGAGGTAAGGATTTTCCCCGCCCGTAGCATCGTTGTTGGCAATGCTTAGCGTAGCCGTTTGAGCCGTGGTAGTTGAAGGCGTGAACGTTACGGTGAACGTGGTGCTGCTGGTGCTGGCGATGGTGGTAGCCGGTTGCGCCGTTACGACGAAATCAGCCGAGCCCGACAGGGCCACGGGGGGCATAGTAGTAAGCGTTAGATCGGTGCTGCCACTGTTTTGAACGGTGAAGGTAGCCGTAGCCGTATTGCCCGACTGCACAAGTCCGAAATCGTATGAGCCACCGGAGGCGATGTTAGCACCATTCTGCGCAATGTTGATTTCCGGGCCGTTAGGTGCGGTCCCGCAGAACACCTTCACCTCATCCAGACGCCAGGGCGAAGTAGTGCTGCTGACCTTATTATAGCGTACCCAAACCAGAACACTGGAAGAATAAGCCGACAGGTCGACCGTGTACGGGTTGTAGCTGCCGGACGGCACGTTCGTATGGTCGAACGTGGCAACTGTAGTGAAGCCCGTGGTCTGGCTGGTGGTCGATACTTCTACCAGCAGGGTCTTACCGGTGGCGTTCGCCGTGCGGCCCAGGTAAAATGTCAGCGACAACGGATTGGCTACCGACGATGTAGTAAGCGAACCATTATTCGAGCCGAAAATCGCGGCGGCAGTCCCAAACTTTATGTCGCCCGCACTGATCGAGCGGGTAACACCGGTAGCCAGCCAACCAGCGGGCGGAACTGCCGTTTCAAACCCTTCGCTCAGGCAGTTATTTGTGCCTGCCGGGAACACCGTGCCGCTTAAGGCTACATTCGCTGAAGTGCTGCCCGATACGTTGGTGATGGTGCCGTTGGCGACCCCAGCCGGGGCCGAAGCCGTCAGGCGAACGTACACCGTGCTGCCGGTAACTGGTACCGATACCGAACCGGCAAAGCCTGAGCCAGTGGTCAACGACACTTCATAGCCAGTCGGAGCCGTTACGGTGATTGGGCTGGCCAAGCCAGAGGCAGCCAGACTGTAGCTCTGTTCGGCTGAAGCCGTGCCCGCAATGGCGGAGAAGCCGCTCAGCGTAGCCGGTGTAGCCGTAATGGCTGGGGCCGCTGTGGCAAACGTCTCATCGGTAGCATCGTAGGTAGTGCCGAATTCGCTGATGGTGTAGGCGGCCACGAGATACGTGGTGCCGGGCGTCAGGCCGGTCAGGGTGCTGGTGAAAGGGCTGGTGGTGCCGGCCGTCGTAGAGCCCTGCAATACGCCGGCACCGCCGATGCGCGGGTTGGCCGAAGTGCCGTAGACCACGCCCCGCCCCGTGATGGTAGCGCCGTTGGTAACGAAGGAGCCGCCCGTAGTAGCGGTAGTAGCAGTGATGGCCGAGGCAGCAGTGGTAGTCACCACGGGCTCTGCCGTCACGGCGAAGCTGCCGACCGAGGTGCCGGTGCCGCCCGGGGTGGTCACGGCGATGGTGCCGGTGGTCGTGCCGACCGGTACCGTGGCCGTGATGGTGGTCGCATCCACAAAGGTGAAGGCCGCGGCCGTGGTGTTGAAGGTTACGGCCGTAGCGCCGGTGAAGTTGGTACCGGTGATGGTAACCAGCGTACCCACCGGGCCGGTTAGCGGGTTGAAGCTCGTAATGGTCGGGACCGTGGCGGGCGGAGTGGCGTTGGTGGCGAACTGCTGCACCGTACCGTACCCGGTGCCGATGGAGTTGGTGGCGTAAGCCCGGTAGTAGTAGATCGTACTAGCGGTAAGCCCGGTTAAAGTAGTGTTGTAGCTACCGGCGGACGCGGTAGTACCAACCTGGACCTGAGAGACGGCTCCGCTGCTGGGTAGCAACAGGGTAGCGGCAGTACTTGCAGTAGTGCTATACACAAACCCGTACGAAGACGTAGTGGCGGGTACGCCCAGGCTGGTGATATTGCCGGCAATAGTAGCCCCACTGACGGATATGCCAGTAGCCGGCGTAGTAGTGGTAACGGTTGGTTCTACGTTGGCAGGAGGGGTACCGCCCGTGGCAGTAATCGTAATATCATCAACACCTAAAGCTTGTGCGTTGCTGGTTGTGACACCCGTTGTAACTGAGTAATTCCACGCCAGATATAAAGAGCTACCAGTCGCTAATGACTGAGCCAGGGCTTTGTTAGTAACTGCAACCGTTACGCTTGGTGCCGGAGTGACGCCAGCAGTAGAAGCATCCGCACTGAAGCTGGTCACAAAGTCATTACCTGCGGCCGTCCATGTAGCGCCGTCCGTCGAATAGAACATGCGGATAGAGAAACCAGCTGCATTTGAGCCATTGCGGTATTTCTCTACGTTGTAGCTAATCGTAAAATCTGTAATTGACGACGCTCCGTTATTGGTGAGCTGCACCATCAAGTTGACAGATTTACTTGCCGAGGCTGATGATAGTCCCCCTACGGCACGGTCTGTCGTCGTTGCGCTATTGCCGAAGTTATAGATGCCGTTTGTTGCTGTCGCACTGATGCTAGCAGAGCCAGCTTGTTCCGTATTACCAACTGCTGAAGCGTAAGCTGTTACCAGACGCTCAGTAGCAGATTTGCTCACCTTCCACCCTGTGGGCAATGCAGCAGTAGCTGTTGTTCCAATGGTTAAAGGTTCGGTTACTGTCGTCCCAGCGGAAATATTCACCGTTTGCCCCCACCCGACCAGCGGGCACAGCAGCAGCAGCAGCAGGAGGATCCTCCACATCGCCGGGCCGTTTCGAGGGTTGCGGGGCGAGTGAGTAGAAAGTGCAATCATATTGGAAAAGGTGTGGATGGAGAACGGAATCAGCCTATTTTACTCAAGGCTCGAGTCGCAAATCTACAGCTCCTTGCGGTTTTTTTAGTACTTCCCGGTGTTACTGAATGGTTACCCTTGAGCGTAAAAGCAAAAAAAGGCCTACCCTATAGTGGGTAGGCCTTTTTTATTTTTTGTTGCGCCGTTAGTTCTTCACCACGCGGCGGGTTACGCGCTGGCTGCCGTCGCCCACGGTCACCAGATAAATGCCGACCGGCAGGGGGCGCAGGTCAACGCGGCCGTCAGCGCCGAGGCGCGTCCGGAGCACTACGCGCCCACTCAGATCGGTTAGCTGTACGGGCGGGGTCAGGCCGGTCCAGGTCTTGGGCAGCGTGATGGTCACCTCCCCCACCGTCGGGTTCGGATACAGCTCGAAGCCGACCTGGTTGCGGGCATTGGCCGTGGCCGTGCTAATGGTCACCGTGAAGGTCACCGCCGCCGACGTACCACCGCCCGGAGCCGGGTTGGTTACCGTCACCGCCCGGGTACCTACCGTAGCCACCGCCGAAGCCGGTACCACCGCCGTAAGCTGGGTGGCCGAAACGAAGGTCGTAGCCAGCGCCGTGCCGGCGAAGTTCACCACCGAGCCCGGGAGGAAGTTCGTACCCGTTACCGTCAGCACGAAGGTCGCGCTGCCCTGCTCCACCATATTCGGCGAGAGGCTGGTAACAACGGGCACCGGATTCGGCTGAATTACGGTGAAGACGCCCGTCGAGGTAGCCGTGCCGCCCGGCGTGGTCACCGCAAGGGTGCCCGTCGTGGCCCCGGCCGGAACCGTAGCCGTGATGGTCGTCGCATTCACGAAGGTGAAGGCCGCTACCGTCCCGTTGAAGCTCACGGCCGAAACGCCCGTGAAGTTGGTCCCCGTGATGGTCACCACCGTGCCTACCAGACCCGAGGTTGGCGTAAAGCTGACGATGGTCGGCACCGCTGGCACTGGCGTGGTCACGGTGAACGTGACACTGTTCGAAGTGCCGCCACCCGGAGCCGGGCTGGTCACCGTCACGGCATACGTGCCGGCCGTAGCTACGGCCGAGGCCGGAACCGTGGCCGTGAGCTGAGTAGCCGAAACAAACGTGGTAGCCAAAGCCGCCCCGTTGAAGGTCACCACTGAGCTGCTCAGGAAGTTCGTACCCGTTACCGTCAGCGTGAAGGTCGCATTACCTGCTACCACCGTATTCGGCGAGAGGCTGGTAACAACGGGCACCGGATTCGGCTGAATCACGGTAAAGACGCCCGTCGAGGTAGCCGTGCCGCCTGGCGTGGTCACCGCAAGGGTGCCCGTCGTGGCCCCGGCCGGAACCGTAGCCGTGATGGTCGTCGCATTCACGAAAGTGAAGGCCGCTATCGTTCCGTTGAAGCTCACGGCCGAAACGCCCGTGAAGTTGGTCCCCGTGATGGTCACCACCGTGCCCACCAGACCCGAGGTCGGCGTAAAGCTGACGATAGTTGGGGCTACCGGCGTTACGGTGAATACCGTACCCAGCGCCGTTCCGCCCGGGGTCGTCACGCTGACCCGGCCGGTGGTGGCTCCTACCGGAACCGTAGCCGTGATGGTCGTCGCATTCACGAAGGTGAAGGTCGCTATCGTTCCGTTGAAGGTAACCGTCGATACGTCCGTGAAGTTGGTACCCGTGATGGTCACCACCGTACCTACCGGTCCGGCGGTCGGCGTGAAGCTCGTAATAGTCGGCACCGCTGGCACCGGCGTGGTCACGGTGAACGTGACACTGTTCGAAGTGCCGCCGCCCGGAGCCGGGCTGGTCACCGTCACGGCATACGTGCCGGCCGTCGTTACCGCTGACGCTGGTACGGCCGCCGTAAGCTGGGTAGCCGAGACAAACGTGGTAGCCAAAGCCGCCCCGTTGAAGGTCACCATTGAGCTGCTCAGGAAGTTCGTGCCATTCACCGTCAGCGTGAAGGTCGCACTACCTGCTACCACCGTATTCGGCAAGAGGCTGGTAACAACGGGCACCGGATTCGGCTGAATCACGGTGAAGACGCCCGTCGAGGTAGCCGTGCCGCCCGGCGTGGTCACCGCAAGGGTGCCCGTCGTGGCCCCGGCCGGAACCGTAGCCGTGATGGTCGTCGCATTCACGAAGGTGAAGGCCGCTACCGTCCCGTTGAAGCTCACGGCCGAAACGCCCGTGAAGTTGGTCCCCGTGATGGTCACCACCGTGCCTACCAGACCCGAGGTTGGCGTAAAGCTGACGATGGTCGGCACCGCTGGCACTGGCGTGGTCACGGTGAACGTGACACTGTTCGAAGTGCCGCCACCCGGAGCCGGGCTGGTCACCGTCACGGCATACGTGCCGGCCGTAGCTACGGCCGAGGCCGGAACCGTGGCCGTGAGCTGAGTAGCCGAAACAAACGTGGTAGCCAAAGCCGCCCCGTTGAAGGTCACCACTGAGCTGCTCAGGAAGTTCGTACCCGTTACCGTCAGCGTGAAGGTCGCACTACCTGCCACCACCGTATTCGGCGAGAGGCTGGTAACAACGGGCACCGGATTCGGCTGAATCACGGTGAAGACGCCCGTCGAGGTAGCCGTGCCGCCCGGCGTGGTCACCGCAAGGGTGCCCGTCGTGGCCCCGGCCGGAACCGTGGCCGTGATGGTCGTCGCATTCACGAAGGTGAAGACCGCTACCGTCCCGTTGAAGCTCACGGCCGAAACGCCCGTGAAGTTGGTCCCCGTGATGGTCACCACCGTGCCCACCAGACCCGAGGTCGGCGTAAAGCTGATGATGGTTGGCGCCGACGCCGTCACGGTGAAAGCGGTGGCCGAGGTGGCCGTGCCGTCCGGGTTGGTTACGGCAATGGTGCCGGTGGTCGCGCCGCTTGGTACCGTCGCCGTGATGGTTGTCGCGTTGGCAATGGTGAAGGCCGCCGCGGTACCGTTGAAGGTCACGGCCGTGACGCTAGTGAAGTTGGTTCCCGTAAGGGTAACGGTGGTCCCCACCGGGCCTGAGGCCGGCGTGAAGCTCGTAATCGTGGGGGGAGTTGAAGCCGGCGTCGTCACGAGGAAATTCGTCGCCGAGAAACCCCTGCCGGCGGGGGTCGTCACGCTGAAGTTGCCCGAGCTGGCTCCGGCCGGTATCGTTATCACGATTTCCGTGTCGCTGTTTACCGTGAAGGCAATGCTGCTGCCGTTGAGCGACACGGCCGTCGTCCCCACAAAATCGGTTCCCGTGATGGTTACCACCGTGCCTACCGGCCCGGAAGCCGGGCTGAAGCCGGTGATGGTCGGCGCCGCTGGCCCCGAGGTATCCACCGTGCCCGACACGGCCACATTCTCCGTCGCGCTGCCGCTGGCGTTGGTGATGTTGCCGTTGAAGGTTCCGGTCGTAGTGCCCTGCAGCCGGACGCTGATGCTGGTCGACGTCACTGAGCCGTTCGAGGCCGTCAGCGTCAGCGTGCTGCTGAAGGTGGTACCGGTCAGAGAAATTTCGTAGCCGGCCGGGGCCGTCACGGTCAGGTCCGTAGTCAGATTGGTACCCGACACCATGTAGGTTTGTACCGCCGAGGGCGTACCTACGGTCGTGGCAAAAGCCAGGGGGCCGTTGGTGGAAACAGTAATGGTTGGCGTTCCCACCACACCGCAGCCGGCATTGAGGGGAGCATCGGTGCTGGTCAGCTGCACCGGCGTAGTGCCGCCCGTGGGGTTCACCGTATTGGCCCCCGACGGCCAGACTCCGTCGGCATCGGTGTTGCAGTCGGTTACCTCGCCGGTGAGGACCGAGCGTTCCTCCACCCGGCGCACCCCGTTGGCGTTGGTGTTGGGCATGATGGTATTCCAGGCGCCGGAGTTGGTGCTGTAGCCCGGTATCACGCTGGCAATAGTAGCGCTGATGGGTTCAGCCACCGTTACGCCCAGGGGCCGGCCCGTGGCCGTGGTATTGTCGTACACTGCCACCAGATTGCGGGGGCTGGCCGAGGAGCTGCCTTTCAGGAAGGTCCCGTTGGTGGCTCCCGCCGTAGCGGCAAAGGCCAGCACCGTAACCCCCTGATTCAGGGCCAGCTTCTTTTCGATGGCCGGGGCCGTGGCCGCCGGGCCCAGCGTAATGGTCGGAAACACCACATTGCCGGCGGTAAAGCGGCCGTTGCCCGTGTTGACGAAGCCAAACCAGCCCGTAAACGAACCGGCCGCGTCAGTAGTGAACGTCTCGTAGCTGCCATTCGTACCCAGGCTTACCGAGCCGGTGTAGTAGGTATAGGTGCCAGCGTTGTTGTTGACCAGCAACGGGTTGCCGGCGCCGGTGTTAGTGGTGCCGATATCCACCGTACCACCGCCGGTCGCGGAGTTGGTCGCCGCCTGGGTGTAGTAGCGGTATAGGGTATTGGGGGTCAGGTTGCTCACCGTAGCCCGGTAGAGTAGCGGCAGGCGGGTAGCCGTGCCACTCCCCAGGTACTGGGGCACCACGAGGCCGGTAAAATCAGCCTGGGTCAGCGCCTGGGCGTGGCCCAGCAGCGGCAGCCCGAGCACGACCAGCAGGTGGAGCAGGAAGCGCCAGCGGCCGGGGCCGGAGTACGCCTGCCGCCGAAACAGAGTAAGGTTTTTGTTCATAATAAAAGAGTGGAAGAGATAAATCACCGCAACCAGCGGAGGTGGGTTTCAAAAGCGTGTTGTCCGTCCTTCCCTACGGAAAAGGTCTGGGAAAGATGATAGAAATCCGGAAAAACAAAAGAGGCCTCCCGCAAGCGGGAGGCCTCTTTTGTTTTTCCGGGCGGTGCTACTGACGAAAGCTTAGTTTTTTACCAGCTTCTTCGTCACCGTCTGGGCACCTTCGCCGATGATGACGATGTAGGTACCACTCTTCAGGTTATCCGTATTCAACTGACCGGCGGCGTTCAAACGGCTGGTCTGAATCTGACGGCCCGTCAGGTCCATGATGCGGACCAGCAGGTTGTCGGTCGAGCCCTCCGGCAGCTGAATGATTACGCTGCCCTGGGTTGGGTTCGGGAACAGGCTCACGTCGCCGAGCGAAGTACGAATGGCAACCGGACGCGTCGTCGTCGTCTTGCCGTCGAGGTCAATCTGCTTCAGGCGGTAGTACGACAGGCCAGCCAGCGGCTGGGCATCGGTTGCCTCGTAGCTAGTCCGCACGGTCGTGGTGCCCACGCCGGCTTTCGTCAGGATGGTCGTGAAGCTGTCTTCCGTACCGGTCTGGCTGCGCTGTACTTCGAAGCCGCGGTTGTTGGTTTCACTGGCCGTAGCCCAGTTCAGAACCACTGCACGGTTGCGCAGCTTAGCCGTGAACGTCACCAGCTCAACCGGCAGCGGGCTCTGGGGCTCAATGTTCGGCACCAGATAGTTTTCCGCATTCAGTACCCCGTCGTTGTTGAACTCAAAGCCGAAGAACTTGTAGCTCTTGGCCGGGTCCAGGTTGGTTACCGTGAAGGAGTTGTTGTTGCCGCTGAACACTACGTAGGTGTCGTTACCGCTGCCGATTTCCGTGCCCGTCCCGAAATTGTAGGCTCCGTTGGTAGTAGTACCCGGGTTGAAGTTCTGCTTGTCCTGGGGGAAGAGATTCTGCGGCAGGGTAGTCAGGAAAGTGCTGCTCCCGATAACCAACCGGTTCTGCCCGTATTGGCTACCTGCCGGGGCATTGGTCAGATTGAAGGTGATAGTAGCCGAATTACCGGTCCGTACCACCGTGGCCTGCGACTGGGCGGTAGGCTCGATGGCGATGCCAAAGCCCGTGGCCCGGCCAAACTGGCTGGTCAGGGTAAAGAAGTTCCCCCCGGAAAGGCTGGAAGTACGGAATTCCAGCTCCTGATTGGCGTTGCCCACGCGCACCGGCGCAAAGATTACCTGGAGAGCAGTGGAGAAGTTACCCGTTGCCGGGTCTGGCGTGATAGTCGCCGAGGTTACGTAGGTAACCCCACCATCGAGGGAAAACTTAAACTGGGGCGTCTGAGCCGGGTTACGCACCGGGTCCGTCGCATCAGCCGGGAAGCGCAGCTCCACGTTCCCATCGAGCAGGAAGCCTTCGAGCAGAACGGTAACAGGCGCCGATTGCTGAAGTTTCACGGTGTTGGTCGGAAAGCCGCCGATAGCCTGGTCCAACCGGATGGTTGGCTCGCTGATACCGGTAACCGATACGTCGAAGTTCGGGGCCGGCGCACTGGAGTTGCGGACCGTGCTGGTCACCGTGATGGCCTGAGCACCGGGTACAAAACGAACAAACACCGGCACCTGTTCTACGTTGTTTTGCGCATCGCGCTGGAACGTAATAGTAGAAAAGAAGTCATTCGTGTTGCCGGTTTTCGAAACCTGGAAGAAGCCGGCGTTCGGGCCGGTTGCCCCTACCGTCAGGTCCTGTACCAGGTTGGTACCGGCCACCAGGAAGCGCTGAGCTACCGAAACAGTGTTAGGCCGGGTAGCAAACGTAAAGGTATTACCATCGGGATTGGATACCGAAATATCCGAGGTGCCACCGCTGGCGTTGTTCGCCGTAACGGTAACTACCCGCGAAGTGGACCCAGTACTGGATGCCGTTATGGTGTTGCTGAACGGACCAGGCGCCACCGTAGCCACTAGTCGTACCTCAATCACCTGGAGGGCCACGGTACCACTCGTCTGCGTCAGGGTAATCGGGCCGCTCACAAAGCTGCCACCGGCGCTGGCATTGCGGAACTGGATGTTGGCGCTGCTTGACGTCAGCACGATGTCGGCGGACAGACCGGTGCCCCCTACTTCGAAAGTCTGGGTTGAGGCACTACCGCTGCTGGTAACGGTTCCAAAATCAATGGTGGAAGGATTAACCGTGATACCCTGAGGGCCTGCTACTGAAGTACCCGTTACGGTCACGTTGTTGCTCACGGTCCCCGTGCCGTTCGGCGTGGAAACCCCTACCGCACTGGAGAAAGTCCCTGGCGTTGTTGGCACAAACCGCACGTCGATAGTAGTAGTGGCTAAGTTGCCCCCACCAGGAGTAAGCACAATAGGTGCCGAGCTGAACAGGCCCGTGCCGGTCCTAATCTGAAAGTTTGCGGGAGCCGTAATCGTAACGTTACCCTGCAGGTTGCTGCCGCTAACGGTGAACGACTGACTTGGCGACCCCGCACCAACTGCCGTGGAGGGGAAGTTCAGCGTGGTTGGGGTAACCGTTAGTATCGGCGTGGGCAGCACCCCCGTACCCGACACACCCACTGTTTTCGGGGCGGCGCCCGTACTTTCGAAGGTCACGTTGCCCACAAAGTTTCCGGTCGCATTAGGCAGGAACCGGACATTCACGGTAGTATTGACAGTACCAGTTCCTGGTAGGATGCTGATAGAAGAGGCGAAAGCACCACCATTAACGTCGGCATTGCTTACCTGAAAGCCCGTTGGAGCCATCACAACGATAGGTGCAGTCAGCGAGGTAGCGGTCACGGTCACCGGCTGTGAAGGCGAAGCCGTATTCACAACCTGCTCGCCGAAGCTGAGCGAGGCGGGATTAACGTTGATAGTCGGGACTCCGGCAGCACCAGTACCGATAACATCGATGAAGGCAGATAATGTATTACGACCTGCTATACCGGTAGCGGCAATGAACTCATTTGCTGGCGCTGCTGGCGTAGAGCCTACAAAGGTTGGGCGGAAACGAACGAATATAGTACCGCCAGCGGCAGGTAAAGTCAGGGCCGAACCGTACGTACCATTCGCCGTGAGACTACCCTCAAAAGACGGTGCATTAGCAAACGATACCGAGATATTACCGGTCAGGCCAGTACCGGTAAAGGTGTATTGATTGGAAGGAGAAGACACCTGACCGACTGGTACAGTACCGTAGTTATCCGGTGTACCATTGGTATTGGGACTGACGGTTAATGACTGGGCCTGTGCAAGAACTGGCAGCGCCAAAAGCAGCAGGAGCAACAGCCGCAGAAAGAGCGGCTTGTTTCCCGGCTTTGCACTTGAGTAAGTGTTTTTCATGGTATGTAGAGAGTAAGGGTTACGAAGGAAGAAGAGTAGCAAGCTGACTTTCAGATGATAAGTCAAAACTCACGGTGATTACGCTAAAGCAAGAGGGATGGATTACTAATTTTCACAGGTTTTATGTAATTTTTTCAAGTCAGCTAGGCCCATTGTCGGGGCAGGCAACGCTGACTTATTCTCATATTCCGTGCCAAAGGCCCATTTAAGGAGTAATAAAAGCAAGTATCAAAATTTAGTCTCCCCGCTAATAATATTGTTTTATCCATGTTTGATTGAACGAAAGCAAATATAATCCCCGGCAGATATTCTATTTCGAGTGCAAAGTTGTAGGTTTTTTTACACATCACGTGTTTTTTTATCTTCTCGAATACAGCTGCCCAAGCTAAGAGCTTCAGTATTGAACACGGTCGGCCAACAGGATTCAACCTGATTAAGTGCTGGCTTCACCTTTTTTTTATCAACGAAGCGGGTTAGAAGCTGCTGTTACGCGGAGCATTACTGAAACCCTGTTTGAGGAGCCAGGCGTTAGAAGCGGGAAGCGGGAAGTCAGCATAAGAGCAGGTTGCCCAGGTAAGGCGCACCTACCCGGTCACCCGTTTCGTTCCTTCATCTTGTACCGCCTGATTCCTAAGCTTCTGGCTTCCAGCGCCTAACCTCTAACAGCCGGCAACCCACCTCACCCCGCGGAACATCAGCTAGTGAGTCGGCAAGTCTTCCCCCACGAAGACCAGAGCGCGGGCGTGTCGTATCTGGTCAGCAGCGACACGGACTTGGATCAGGCGCAAATGACGACGATTTACCAGAGACGGTGGAAAGTCGAAGAATACCATAAGTCGCTCAAACAGAATGCGTCAATGGGCAAGTCGCCGACCAAAACCTTCGCTACCCAAGCTAATCACTTCTTTGCCGCCCTGCTGGCTTATACCGAGCTTGCAGCGCTTAAACTCCGGCGCTGTCTGGGCCACTTTCGCCTCAAGGCCCAACTCTACGCCGTCGGCCTGAAAGCCATGTATCAGCAGCTTGAGCGCCTAAATGCATAACGAACCTGTTTAGGGTTTCGGTTTTTTCGTCGTTTGTCATCCTTCATCTGGCGTACGCTTGCGAAGGACCTTCTTACGACTGCTCATTTTGGCCTAATTCCAAGTGGTACGGACGTGATAAGGTCCTTCGCTCCGCTCAGGATGACAGCTTTTTCGAAACCCTAAACAGCCTCAACAGCAGTTTACCTTAACGCTACTCACCTCCTGCCTCACGATACCTTTATTGCCAATCAGGCAATGTAGCATTGGCAAACAGCTTAGCCCGGTTTTTCCCATCCACGTCCATTATCCATATTTCAGGGGGTGCCAGGTTGTCATTGTTCATATTAACGAAAATTACCTTCGAGCCGTCCGGCGAATAGCGCGGAAAAAGGTCGTTGGTTCCAGCCGGCTTTCCCTGGTTTACACTGCCCATGCTTGTGGGCGACAAATCAACCAATCCGCTGCCATCAAGCTTCTGGGAAAATATGTGGGCGTTCAGTTGTCGGCCATTGGCATTTTCATACCCGTCTACATCCCGGCTGTATAGAATACGGTCACCGATGATGCTGAAAGAAGGAGAATCGAGACGGCCTGGCAGGTTATCAACCACTTTAACCTGATTGGACCCGTCAGCGCTCATGGTATAAAATTCCGCTTCGTAGATATTCGCTCCCACGGTCTGAACAATAATACGGTTCCCCTGGAGGGCCCAGTCACATTCCCGAAAATTGCGGCCTACCGGGGCAGTAGCTATCTGTAGCAGGCCGGTGCCATCCCGGTTGATCCGCCACAGCTTGTCATAACTGGCATAAACGAGTTGCGAACCATCCGGGGACCAGTGATAACCTATCCCATAGTTGCCGTAGCCCTCCACGGGAATCATGCCCGGAGAAATTTGACGCTGGTCCGACCCATCACGATTCATAGTATACAACTGATAGCGCCCCGTAGCATTAGAAGTATAAGCCACTCTATCGCGGGTAGGGCTCAACTGCGGAGCCGTTTCCACAAACGCAGAAGTAGTAAGCCGGATCAGGTTGCCGCCGATATTATCGGAACTGTAGATATCAGTATTGCCACCCATATTCCGTACATATAGGTACCGGTTTTCAGGCAGGGCAGACGTCTGGAAACGCCACACGTCTCCCCGAACCATCTCCCCAGCCTTGTCATAAACCGTTACCTGCCAGATATACTGCTTATTGTACTTCAGATCAACCGTAACTGCAGTATCACGGGAATTATTCAATACCTGCTGTTGATCGAAGGAATTGCTTTCGTAGAGAATCACACTTGATCTTAACGAATCGTTTTTATCCGGATCCGTTACGCGCCACTTAAGGGTAAGACGTACCGGCTGGTCAGTAGCTCCATTGGCCGGACTAGGTTCAGATGGCGCATTGGGACGGCGGTTGGTACCACTGGCTTTCTCCAAAATCACTGTCACTGGTGTTACTCTCCCCTCATCTACCTGCACATTAACACTTTCGGTCTTGTAGTCCGTTTTTCGAACCGAAAGCGTGTATTTACCTACCACAAGGTTAGGCAAGGAAAATTTCCCCTGATTATTGGTTGTAAAGGAGGTGGTGGCTGGGCTGGTGGTAATTACTACGTTAGCTAGCGGCACATTATTATTGCCGCCGTCGAGTACCACCCCTTCTAATGCGCCGTAGTAAGCGGGCTCAACAGTATTGTTCTCGCAAGCCAAAAGCACCGGGCTCAGGAGCAAAATCAACAGACGGGCTACTGTACGGAAGGAGAACAACATAAGGTGGGATAAGGGAGAAGGCGAAAAAGCAGGAAAAGAATCTGTCTTCACGGGTGAAATATCAGCACTGGGTGGTGGAGCCGATAAGCAATGAGTCCGGGACCAGGAGTTTATCCGGCCTATCGAATAGTTGCAGCTCTAGTTGGCAGTGGTCGGCCGGGCGTAGGTTAATTCTGGTTTGGGACAGGGAGGTTACCTGTTGAGCAGCGGCTACAACCTCCCCCCTCTGCGAATTGAGCGAAGTGCCCGTGGCACCCTGTTCCTCTACCCGGAGCTCATAGATCAGACGCATAGATTGGCTGGTGAAATTTGAAGTATACCCTACTACCTCTAAGGTATCTCCTGGCTGACGAGCATCAAGTATTGCCCGCACTCCGGTTGTTCCGGCAGGCCACCGATTTTCAGGATACTGACGCATGATAGTAGCAGACAAGCATTAAAGCTAATAAATATTATAGTTTACCCTAATATAACAACACGTATAGGCTTTTAAACTTAAAGTATAAAACTCCGGGTGGCCGGAACCACCCCGGAGTATAGGAGCAGAATAAGAGGATTAAGGCCCCACTTTACCCTGTTCTATGGTCATCTTGATCCCATTGCCTTTCATATGAATCTCGTAACCCGGTGGCGCAGCTGCTCCATTCTCCCGTTGGGTCAACTGGTTGTTATTCCCTTGTTGCTGCACTTTATACCGCCGTTCATCCACGTTAAGCTCCTGGGTAATCTTGTTATAACTGCCATCCTGAAGAATGAATGACTCGGTCTCATAGCCATTAATGTCGCTGGTAACGTGATTACGATTTCCGACTTGTTTGACGGTCGTACTATTGCCCGCGCCGGTTTGAGTTGCATTTACCACGTTCGTGTTGCCTAACTGCAGCACGACGGCAGTATTGCCCTGAATACCCAATAAGCGCTGGTCAATGGTGGCCGCGTTGTTGTTACCCTGCTGAGCTAAAATAGATCGGTCGATGCTGCTCTCGGGCAGGCTATTTAGCTGTTCCGTGCCAAACCTCTCAACCAACCGCTGCTCCTTGCTGATTTCTTCCTTCGGTTCCTTGGATTGAGTCTGTGCGCTGACGTAGGCACTACTTAGCCCAAGCAAGACGGTAAGGGAGTACACGCATATTTTTTTCATGGCGTTTGTGAGAATGAGACTGTTAGAAAAGATCACTAACCCATTGGATCAGCCGGAACGAGCCTTCCACTGCTATAAAAATAAGTTTATTTATTAATAATATAATACAAAGCAGATAAATATTTTCAGCCCTTCGAAAGGCAAATAGCACCCTGCGGACGATACGTCTGCAGGGTGCTATTCATAACCTTAAGCATAGATCACACCAGGCTCGCAAGCCGGTTATGGATGGTTCTGCTTCACCAAGCTCTGGTTGTTGTTACCAAACTGAGTTACATCACTTGAGTTGTTGTTGGTGCCCTGGTAGGTGGCAGCGAGGTTACCCGAACCCGTCTGACGCTGACGAGCATAGTGCGAGCCGGCATTATCCTGATCGATAAAGGCCGTGTTACCGGGGGTAATGAAGAAGCCAAAGGCATCCTGCTGCTGGATAGCAACGTTGTTTGACGAGCCTACCTGATCAATTGTAGCGACGTGGTTATCTAACTTCTGGTTTTGCGAAGCGAAGTTGGAGTTCCCAATCTGAGTGATAGTAGCCGAGGAGTTGAAGCTACCCAGAAAGTTATCCCCCTGAATCTGAGATGCTTGGTTCAGATTCCCAACGGAAGTGATACTGGCAACGTTGTTAACCCCTCCCTGATCCTGGAAGCCGATGTTGAAAGAACCAACCTGTACGATCGTGGCCCGCTGGTTAGTTGCACCGAAGCCATCTTTCGCGTGCTGGAACTGACTGGAGGCGTTCCCACCACCTATCTGTGTTGAGTTTGCAATATTACCATTCCCTTGTCTCTGATCCTGAATGGTGCTGTTGGCATTCCCAAGCTGGGTTGAATTCATGTCGTTGAAAGCTCCTGATGCCTGGGTCTGCTTTAAGATGTTGTTATTACCGGTCTGGATTCCATCAGCTGAGCTAAAGCTACCTTGCTGAGTTTGAGTGGCTCCGTTAGTATTACCGGTCTGGCCGAGGGTTTGGGTATTAAACTGAGCATTGGCGGCACCGGCTACGAGCAGGGCGGCTGCGAGGAATGAAAGTTTTTTCATGGGAGAAAGGGGGCTAGAAGAGGTGAGGGTTAATTTGGCATTTTGCTATGAAAAAATATTCCCTCCGGAGGAATAAAACAAATATATGATGGTAAAGTGAAAAGTCAAAGCCATTTGATAAAAAATTTAAAACTATTATTTGCTTAGTTATATAAAAGCGTTTGTCTTATTCCCCTCTTGCACCAGTCGCATCCTGTATCAGTCTGATTACAAACCCAGTGTCTTAATGCGAAAGATTTGTCTGGCACCTCAACTTCTACCTGATGTAGACCGAAGCCCCACTCGTTGCAGTTGTCCGGCCGTGATGCGGTACTGCGCTTCAGCCTTGCTCCCTGGTCTATGGTTTCGATATCACAACAACATATAGCCCCGTCGTTGCTAGCCTTGTTCACTATCGTGCGCTACGTGACTATACTCCTAGCACTCCGTAGGGTGCGGGGCTGGCCCCCGTCCGTCGGAGAACGAACTCCTGGCGATTCGTTCTCCGACGGACGGGGGCCAGCCCCGCACCCTACTTCCTTTTCGCAAACCACTGCGCGAGGAGTATAAGACCGGCTGCGGCTAACGTGGCCGGCCCCACAACCGACCACCTTAGCTGGTAGCGGGATACTTTTTTTTCTGGCATTCACCGGCCGATTTGCGCGAGCCAGCACCGGTAATGGCGGGCTGCACATCAGGTTTATTTATAGCTGGCAGCTGGAAACACCGGCGTTTTGACGCAGTAGTGCCTAACAGGCTCCGGGCGTTAGCAAATTTCGTATTTTGATGGGAGATACCGATACGTTTCACGCAGGACAAGGGCCCGATTCCCTCTATTCTACGGCAGTCCGGTGTAGTAGAGCGAGGCAGGATTGCTCCCAATGCAGGCGGAGCCCCCCCTTGCACCTACTTGTTTACCGGCGTTATAACTTCACGAGGGCGGCTCAAGTAGAAAACCAGACTGGCCCGGGCAGCCCAGTAATTATCGTTGTACTTACCTAGCCTCACCCGATCTAAATTATCGGATAAGTAGTAATGGTTATCTACTCCAATGCTCAGGGCCAGCTGATCCGAGGGAAGTACCTCAAATCCTATCCCTGCTACTGCATGGGGCAGAACACTGATGGTCACGAAGCTCTGTACGCGAGAAGTAACCCCTCCACCCAGTAGTAGGTAAGGAGTATACCGGTCCCGCGGGAATAGCCGGTATATCCCGCTCAACTCGGCGTAGTTGAAGCTTTCCCGGTAGAAATCGCCGGCACCCAGCTCAAAGCGGCCTATATTCACTGCGGCGGATAGTTTATGATTCGGGGTGGCTATATAGCGTACGGTTAGTTCGCCACCCGCCCGTAGCTGAGGTCGGGCAAGGTCCCCCGAATAGCGTATTGATGCCCCGCTCAGACCGAGACCAATATGGCCCCGGCGGTCCCGCTGGGTTCGTCCCAACACGTCAATCTGCTCGTTTTCCCGTTTTTCCTGATAGTATTCAGTTACGGCCAGACCGTTACGATCTGCGGCATTGCGCGGCGCCCACAGGCCCTCTTTCATCCCCTCATATATCAAGGCCTCCACCGCTTTCTCAATAGCCTCTTTTATGGCCATCTCGGATGGCTCATTGTAGGTAAAGCCTGTTTCTGCTTCTAACAGGCGCTTGAAGTTGACGAACCGAAATAAGCTGGCGTCAACCTGCTGCGACAGGATCGTTTTAGTAGTGTATACGGTCTTCATGATTTCACCGCTTCCGGTGCTGATAGCCCGTAAGTAAATAGTTACCCGATCCTGGCGGTATTGCCCGGAAGCGCCTGCGCCAAAGTAGCGCAACCCAGCTCCCCCGGTTATTACATTGGCATCGTAGGAAATAATGCCTCCTTCCAGAATCACGCCGGCAAACAGTAGCGGCGGTAGGGGCGGCTCCTTCCGGCCATTGGCTTCAGAATACTCCGCCCGGCTGGAACGAATGATTTTTCGCTCATTAAGCAGGTTTCCCAGGTTTTCGCGCTCTATGGGATTGAACCACTTAGACTCCTCCAGGGCCCGCAGCAAAATACTGGTCGCCCCTTGGGTTATAGCCGTGGAAAAACTAGCCCCGTTCAACGTGGGCTTATACTGGCCCGTCTGGTCCCGGAATTTATAGACCGCTACCACCACCCTTTCCTTGGGCTCCGGAAGCTTTTTCAGTAGATCATTGCCCCGGACTTCGGCGCCCAATCGCGCGCCTTCAGTGGCCATGGGTTGATGGAAATAAGAAGCGCAGCCGTTAAAAACTACGCTCATCAAAGGCAATAGCCAGCGGATCAGACGACGGTGGGAGGTCGGCATAGTAGACAGTAAACGGAAGTGAGGAGCCAAGTCTAAAAACCAGGTTTAAAAGCCGGGCACAACGATAGTGGTCTGATTACCGGTGGAAGTGTCCGTAATCTGAACGGAAAAGCCGCCCCCGGAATTTGGCGTTACCTGGATCTGGAATGAGCCGACTTTATACGCGCCTTCTTTCAGACCACCAGTGCCGAACTGGTCTCCGATCAGCTTGCTGGATAACTGACTCAGGATCTGCTGATTCAGACTTTGCTCAAACTGCTTGAGCGGGTCCTGATTAAAGCCCCCGGGGGTGGGTTTGACGGCGTTAGGGTCTTCAATAGTATTTTGGGCCTGGGCCGAGCTAAGCAGCCAGGAATAGTTGAAGGTGTTTCCTCCGCCAAACGACGGATTCTTGGGTTCGTAAGTGAAATCCTGAGCGGCAGCCAGGTGCGTGCTCAACCCGAAGGCGGCGGCTGATAGTAGTCGCGGCAACAATGAGATATTCATGGCCAAAAATGATTAGGATAAGATGAAGGACGCAATCAGAAAATACCGGAGCCCGTCTGGTCGCCGGTTTCCAGCTGTTGACTGACGTTACGCGAATTCGTCACGTATTCGATAGCGACTCCGACGGCATAAGCCGCTGTTTCCTCAATCACCTCCGCCTTTGACTGCAGAGGCAACTCGAGTAGCTCATTGTCATTCACCTCTACCGATACCAGGATATTAATACCCCGGGCAGGCTTTTCCCGAATGGTAACAGTGAAGTCGCCGGCATCGGCGGGAGCTTCCCACAAAGCAAAAAACGCATCATAAAAATCGTGACCAACCTTGGTGATGGTCTGATCTACTACCAATCCTTCTATTTCGGTTGGCCGGAAACGCCGCCGCTGGCTGTTTAGCTTGGCAGAGTCCTGGACGGTGGCCTTCAGTAAAAGCTGCAGCGCTTCTTCGAGCTTTTTGGCTGGCAAAGGCGCTGCCTCTGACTCCCTTTCAATCTTCGGCGCTGATGAAACTGTTGACGTCTCCCCTTTTTCGGCGGTAGTTTCAACCCGTTGCTTCGGAGAAGCGAGTTTGGGAGAAGCGGGTTTACCAGGAACAGTAGTTACCGGAAGTTTTTTTACCGGTGTCCGTTTAGCGGGGGCCGCGGGCGCCGGGAGCTGCTTCTGCTGAGCTTTACTGGTTTCAACGGCTAGTAAGAGCATCAGCAGACACCCTAACCCCATCACCCAGGGCCGCCACCACAGTACCAGAAGTGGCTGGAGCGGTGAAGCGGGCGTAACTACTGGCTTGCTGGGAGTGGCCATAGACGAAGGACCTTGCAGCCCTGATTTAGAGATAGTTTCATTCGACGCTTCCTGGCTCCCGGCAGATAGCCGAGGTAGCTTGGTGGTATAAACTTAATTCTTTAAAAGAATAATACAAGCCTATTATCTTGATTTGAAGTAATATTTTAGCAAAATGTTTATACGAAACAGCTTACACACAAAATGTACTCCATAGCTCATCGCACTTCGCGCACCACCCCGGGCAACTGCTGTTCATCAGCTTATAAGGTGAGGTACAAACTCCGACAAATTGGTAATCACCCCCGTGGCCCGACGAAAGCTGATAGCACAGGCCCTGCCAGCCCAGAACACGCCAGCCTGATACTGGCGGTGCTGCACGTCGGTAGGTAACTGGACCCAGCGCTGCCGTACCTGAGGCTGATGAGCAAACTCGCCGGGCTGCTCCTGGCGCACTTGCCCGGCTTCTATCTCGACTATATTCTGGCCTTCGCGGCCAAGCAATGGCTTACGGACGTAGCGGCCGTCTAAATCCTCCAACGCTGCTTCGAGCAGTAAGGGATGATGCGGATATACCTGCCATAGCCACGCCAGCAGCCCTTTGCTTTGCAAGATCAACGCATAAGCCGGATTGGCAATGATAACGTCCCGGCTTAGCTGCAGCTGAGTCAGGTCGGCGGTCAGCTCGGGTTCTTCCCCGGCTATAATTTCCCAGGGCACCAGCTTAAAGAGGAAGGCAAACCGTTGCCACTGCCCGTTTTCTACCTCAGCCCACACGCCCCGGTCCTCCCCCGTCACCGACACCTGCATGGCATCGACCGGGCACGCGTATATCCGGGTGAACCCACTGATGCGGGCAGCCTCGGCAATAACCGAGCAATTGGCGGCATCCTCGGCACTATCGGGCAGGTACACCAGCAGCAGGCTGGTATCAAGGTCGGGGTTGAGTAGCCGCCACTGGTTTAGCTGCGCTTCCAGGCCTTCAAACAAGCCGTTGGCCTGCCGGTCGTCGTCGGCCTGGCTGGAAGCGACCAGGCTGGCCCATTGTACCACGGCCGTTTCGGGAATGCTGGTGGCCGTATCAGCATTAAACTCAATCAGCTTGGGCCCTTGCGGGGTACTGGCCAGATCGAAGCGACCATACAGATGCCAATGCCGGTCGTCGTTCCAGGAGTGACGCACGGCCGCCCAGAGATTGGCCGGAATGGCCAGCAGCTGCAAAAACTCATCGGGCACCGGGTCGGGCACGGATTCTACGCATAAAGCGTAGAGCGTATCGGCAGCGGCCATCAGGCGGTCGGCCTCAGCTTCCGGCAACAGCACGGCTTCGCGGGCCACGTAATTTTCGCAGGCCTCCTCCACGGCCCACTCCCAGCCTAAGGCCCGAACGGCAGGGCCCACATCCCCGCTCAGAGGCTGCAAACGGATAGTAGTCATAGCAGATCAGTTTAGCCGCCAAAACCGCGGGAGCCACTGCCACGGCTGCCAAAACCGCTGCTGCGGCCAGCCCGTGGCGCACTGCTCCGAACCGCAGAACGGGCAACGGAGGTACTGGGCCGGATACCCGCCGTACCAGTGGTGCGGGGGCCGGCGAAGCCCCGCCCAAAGAAGCCCCGCCCCTGCTGACGCTCCTGAGCGACATTCTGCCGCCAGGCCCCGGTGCGCTGCATAACCCCCGGGTTGGCATAATAGCCCGCGTTAGGCATCAGAAACCGGCCGGCCATATAACCGATACTGCTCCACATCAGCACATCCATCATGCCGGTCCTGCCCACCCGGTTTTCGGAGTGCTGGCGACTGTAGTCCTGCATCTGGCGCTGTAAGGCGGCTCCCTGCAGAGTGTCGGTCTTGCCGTCGTAGTGGTGCAGGATAGCGGCCACCTCTTCCTTGCCCGCCGGTCGTTCGGCGGTAATCTTCCACTGCCCGGCCTTGTCTTCGGTCATCTCCGTAATCACGCCCTGCGAGTAGCTTTCGCCGTTGCCGCTGGTCCACTCCTGATCAGCGGCCTGCTCCCCGGCGCCGCCCGAATCAGAGGAGCAGGCCGGCACGGTGAGCCCCAGACTGGCCGCGGCAGCAGCCAGCAGCACATTACGGCGCCATTCGCCGAGCAGGTAATAGTTCTTATTCATGGCCGGTGGGCAGAGTGGTCGACAGGATTACGGGAACTACCCTTTCCGGGCGGAACGGCAGGAAAGATAAGGTTTTCCGGCGCACCCGAACCAGATTACTCCCAGAGCGGATAATGCTCCAGGTGTACTTCCTGGCCGAAGAAAATGCGGGTACTTTCCTCAAAAGAGCGGGTGAAATCAGAAACATAAAACTGGTGGCGGGGTGGCGCAGGGCTGGCCTTAGCCGCCAGGCTATTTTCTTCGAGGTAGCTTTTCACGTGGCGGGCCACTACGTCGGAAGCATCCAGCACCGCCACCTGCTCCTGGTAGTAAGCTTTGATCTGGTCCTGAATCAGCGGGTAATGCGTGCAGGCCAGCACCAGCGCCTCAATGCCTGCCAGTACGGGGTTAGACAGATACGTGCGGATGACATTTTCGCTGATGCTGTTGTTGAAAAAGCCTTCTTCCACCATCGGGGCCAGCAGCGGCGTGGCCAACGACTGTAGCTCCACTCCTGCATCGAGGTCGTCGACCTTCTTTTTATAAACGTTGGAGTTCACGGTTTGCTTGGTGCCAATCAGGCCCACGGTACGGTTGGCGTAGGTTTCGCCGATGTGGGCGACGATGGGGTCGATAACATTGAGGACCCGGGCTTTGGAGCCGACGTACTCGCGCACCAGCTCGTAAGCCGCCGCCGAAGCGGAGTTGCAGGCAATCAGGATCACTTTGCAGTGCCGGCGCAGCAGCAGGTCGCAGATTTTGACGCTGTAGGCCTGAATGGCAGCCGTGGATTTGTCGCCGTAGGGCAGGTGCGCCGTGTCGCCGAAGTAGACGAGCTGCTCGTGGGGCAGCACGCGGCTCACGGCCCGGGCCACGGTAAGGCCACCGATGCCGCTATCGAATACGCCGATTGGGCGGCTGGTAAGGTCAGAGGAAAAAGAAGGTGCCATACCCAACGAAGGTAAGGGCTTTTTTGAAGGCGCTCCGGCCGGCAAAATAAACGGTATTCCCGGCGGACTATTTCCGCAAAATTCTATATTACACCCCTTCAATACTCTCTTCCCCCACCGATGAGTAAAATTCTGGAAGAAATGGACCGCGCCCTCGTCGCCTTCGATTCCGGCCGGGGCCGCCCGGTAGCCATTGAGCTCGGCGAGCGTAAATACACCCAGCTGGTGCTCGACGTGGCCCACCAGCACGGGGCCGGCGGCGAGCTGACGACCAACACCGGCCGCCCGCTGGCCTACAAAGGCCTCGAAATTCTACGCGACGACCGCAACGTAGACCGGGTACGGGTTATCTGAACCACGGATTCGTCCGGATTTTTCGGATTGGTCGGATTTTGTAGCTGGCGCGGACGGGCCTCCGGGGCGGATGGCCGCTGGCGCGGATGGGCCGAATGCCGGGCATCCGGCCTTCTTCCTCCTACTCTTAATAAGCGCTGCCCACAGAGCGGGTGAGCGGGCTATTTAGGGAATCGGCCACAAAATCCGACCAATCCGAAAAATCCGGCGGAATCCGTGGTCTATCTTTGCCCCATGAATCTGCTTTCCGGAGAAAACCTCTCAAAAAATTACGCCGACCGCTGGCTGTTCCGCGAGTTGGGCTTTGGTCTGAACTTAGGGCAGCGCGTGGCGCTGGTCGGGATTAATGGCACCGGCAAAACCACGTTACTGCGCATCCTGGCGGGCCTGGAGCAGCCCGATACCGGCTCGGTGAGCGTACGCAAGGGCATTCGGGTGGCCTTCCTGGGGCAGCAGCCGCTGTTCGACGAGAACCTGACGGTGGAAGAAACCATCTTCGCCAGCCAGAACGCCACGCTGGCCGCCATCCGCGACTACGAGCACGTGGTGAACGACCCCAACCACAAGTCCGACGATTTGCAGCGGGTGATGGAGCTGATGGATGCCCTGAACGCCTGGGACTACGAGGCGCAGGTGAAGCAGATTCTGGGCCGCCTGGGCATTCTGGGCGAGCTGCTGGAACGCAAGGTGAGCATGCTCTCGGGCGGGCAGCGCAAGCGCGTGGCCCTGGCCCGCGTTCTGATTGAAGAACCCGAAGTCCTGATTCTGGATGAGCCCACCAACCATCTGGACCTCGACACCATTGAGTGGCTGGAAAGCCGGCTGGCGTCCCCTTCCCTCACCCTGCTGATGGTGACCCACGACCGGTACTTCCTGGATAAGGTGGCCAACGAAATCGTGGAGATGGACCAGGGCAAGGTGCACCGCTACCAGGGCAACTACTCCTACTTCGTGGAGAAAAAAGCCGAGCGGGAGCAGATTGAGGTGGCCGAAGTGGAAAAAGCCCGCAACCTGCTCCGCAAGGAGCTCGACTGGATGCGCCGTCAGCCTCAGGCCCGGGGCACCAAGCAGAAAGCCCGCATCGACGCCTTCTACGAAACCCAGGAAAAGGCCAAGACCAAAATCAGCGGCCCCCAGCTGGAGCTATCGGTGAAGACGACCCGGCAGGGCGGTAAGATTATCGAAGTGGAGCACCTGCGCAAGCAGTTCGGCGACAACGTGGTGCTGGACGACTTCAGCTACGTGTTCAAGAAGAAAGACCGCATCGGCCTGATCGGACCCAACGGGGCGGGTAAGTCGACGCTGATGAACATGCTCACCGGCAAGCTCCAGCCCGACTCGGGCGTAGTGGATGCGGGTCAGACCACCGTATTCGGCTACTACACCCAGACCGAGCTGGAATTCGACGAGAGCCAGCGCGTGATTGACATCGTGAAGGAAGTGGCCGAAGTAGTAGAAATGGCTAACGGCGAAGTAGTGACGGCCTCGCAGTTTCTGCAGCACTTCCAGTTTCCGCCGGCCCAGCAGTACACCATGGTGAGCAAGCTCAGCGGGGGCGAAAAGCGCCGGCTGCAGCTGCTGCGCGTGCTGATCAAGAATCCGAACTTCCTGATTCTCGATGAGCCCACCAACGACCTGGACATCATCACGCTGAATATTCTGGAGGACTTCCTGCTCAATTTCAGCGGCTGCCTGCTCATCGTGTCCCACGACCGCTACTTCATGGACGCGCTGGTCGAGCACGTATTCGTGCTCGAGCCCGGTGGGCAGATCCGGCAGTTCCCCGGCAACTACACCGACTACCGCGAGTGGCAGAAGGAAAACAACTCGGCCGAGTATGCCCGCGAAAAGGCCCAGACCGCTAAAGCCGCCGCCGGGGTGGCTCCTTCGGCCGCTCCGGTAGCTCTGCCGGCAGCATCGGCTACTGCCCCCAAGCGCAAAGCCTCTTTCGCCGAGAAAAAGGAGTACGAAACCCTGGAAAAAGAGCTGGAGCAGCTGGAGGAGCTCAAACTGCAGCTCATCGCAAAGCTCAACGCCGGCACCGGCTCCCATAAAGAGCTGGCCGACTGGGCCGCCGAGCTGAAGCGCACCGATGCCGCCCTGGATGCTAAAGGCGAGCGGTGGCTGGAGCTCGCCGAGTTCATGTAACGCCTGCTCAACTTCCTTAATACAGCGGTTTCGCGAACGGTGTGGCTGCCGGTCCGGCGGCTACCAGCCGTCGGGCCGGTCGTCGCTTGCGCCAGGCCGCCTAAACAGCGTCAGCAAACGGAAACCGGCCCAACGGCTGAAAAAGCCGCCGGACCGGGACTTACACCGTTCGCCAAACCGCTATTACAGCCGAACGGTCCCTCCTGAACTATCAGAAGGGACCGTTCAGCTGTAAGGAAGTGGTCAGGTGCTTACGCGGCAAAGCTCAATACACTCGCTGCGGACTGCGGAGCTGCTTATACGGGATAACCACAGGATTGGCCCGTAACGGCAGCTCCAGGCGCAGCACATCCGCCCCATCGGTACGCGGGAAATACACGTAGCCCCTGATGCCCTGCCCCGGGGCCAGGGTGTTTTTGCGCAGCAGGTGCGCTTCGACTTCCTTTTTCTGAGTTTGCGCCTGCAGGACCGCCGCGCTATATTCTATGCGGTGCTGTTGCGCATAATCGACCGGAGCCAGCAGCATAGCCCGCTGCGATTCGCTGACGTTATACGCCACGGCGGCCGTTAGTCCGTCGAGCTTCTGCTCCGGGTTAATAGCTTTTATGCTCCCCTCGAAATGAGCCAGGTGCTTTTCGTAGGAGTGCAAGGTAGTGGCAACCGGAGAATACGTGAACTGCTCGGGGGCCACCAGAATTGGCCGCGTTGACTGGTTCCGCACCTCTACGTCGAAGATCAGAGCAGTGGGCTCGTAGCGCACAAACCCGACGCTTACCACCACGCTGTCCTGCGCGGCGGTGGCCCGTTCGTGTCCATCGTGCCACACCTTGCTCCCCGTTTCGGGCTTCATCGACAGGTACAGCGTGGGCGCACAGGCGGGCAGCCCTAACCCGGCCAGCAGTGCAAGCAGATGAGCTTTGTTCATAAGCCGGTGATAAGGGACTGACAATGGGAAAGGGAGAACCGCTCAGGTGGCCGAAGGCTGGAAATCCCGCACTGGTGAGCCAGGCGTGGTCAGGGGCAATAATAGTTAAAAGACTGCTCCCACAGCAGATGCCTTCCCGGCATACAGCCTCAATACTTCAGCCGCTGCTGATCGAAATCGAAGGTAAAGTGATGCGGGCCGATGGGCATTGTGACCCGCAGCTGCGCCGTTTGCTCCACGATTGGGAAAACGACGTAGCCGCGGAGCAGTTCACCAGGCTGGAGCGGGTATTTGTAGAGCATCCTGCGCTGCCACAGCTCCATTTCCACGGAAGTATAATAGGCCTTTTCACCGTGCTCCTCCCGGGCCACGTCGAAACTCTGCAGGCTGCTATGGTATTGATCTTTGCGCCCGGCACGCTCCTGATCGGTTTCCTTGCGCTTCCTGGCCGTGGCGTCTTCGGTCACGTTACCGATTATGGTCAGCCACTCCCAGCCACTCATGCCGGTGGCCTTGCGGTCTTCGGTGGTGAGCCGGGTAGAAAGCAGCTGTAGCTGTTGCTCCGGATCGATGGCCGGGACGCGGGCCGGAAAGTAGCCGGCACCAGTGGTGGAAGCCACCGCCTGGGTTATGCCGGGCTCGTAATAAAACCGGGCCGGATCAATGAGTACCGGCTGGTCGGATCCGTTGCGGACTTCCGCCTCAAAAAACAGGGTTTTATCGCGCTGATGGGAAAAGCTCAGCCGCATTTCCACGCTGTCGAGGTCCGCAACCAGGGTTTCGTGGCCATTCGAATACTTGTCGGCGCCTACCGCTTCGCTGGGCTTCACCGTCAGATAATATGAGGGGGCGCAACCACTCAGGTAGAGTCCCAGGGTCAGCAGGCACCCACCTGCGCAACGCATAAAGAAGCCCGTTTTCATAATGCCCTGCTTAGCTTATAGACTTGTTCCCGAATAAGAAAACAGGCAAATAGAGAACGTCCTGCCGGGCAATTTTGGGGCATTTTTTTATTCAGGAGCAAGTCTTACCTCTCTCAGGGGCCCCTACCAGCCAAAAGGTTGCATCCGGACCGCTACGGGGCCTTTTCGGGTGCATCAGCCAAGGTCTTCCAGCTCAGCAGGCAGCGTGTGCCCGCCACCGGCGGCCGGCCGGAAGGGTAAAGCGCGTACTACTGCGGCCAGCGGAACAGGCGCGAACAGGTGAGGAAAATAATCGTCGCGGGCTTCGGCGTATTCGCGCTGCACGGGCACGGCAGCCATCCACAGCTCCGACTCATCCAGCTCCAGCAGCACGATATCGGCGCGGCCGGCATAATAGCGGTTGGCAGTAGCGAGCACCTGATATAATTCGGAGGCGTGCATAAAGCCTTCGGCCATCAGGTCGGCGCTGGCGAAGAACCCGGTTTGCTGGGCCACTTCCCAATCAACCAGGTCAGCAATACGGTAGATCATATCTTTTAGGAATTCTGAATGTTGAATTCTGAATTATGAATTGGCCGTTCAACGACTCCGGCTTGGACCTTTAATAGGCTAAGAGCAAATTCTGAATTGGCCGTTCAACATCTCCTGGACAGGATCATTGAACGGCCAATTAAGAATTCAGAATTCAACATTCAGAATTCCCCATTACGCTTTCCACACTTCCTTGCGGACAGTTTTGCCGACCGACAGAATCAGGCGCGTGGGGTTGGGCACCAGCACGAGACGGGCTTCCTTACCGGGAAATTCGTCGGAGTCGACCCAGACGCCTTCCTTATGGGAGGGCAGGTAGCCGGTGTCGCCGCCGATATCGTTGGGCAGGTAAGCCGTGGGCAGCAGCACGTCGGTGTCGGGGCAGAGCTTCTCGTGGACTTTTTCCAGCATCTCCTCCAGGTACGCGCCGTACTCCTCGTTGAAGTCGTCTTCCAGCTCGTGCAGCTCTTCCTCCACGTCGTCGTAGCGGGTATCGTCGTAGGATAGCTTATGCAGTTCCTGCTTCTTTTCGATCAGCGCAACGAGGGCACGGTTGAGGTCCTCTTTATTCATAGCCACGGGGTGCAAATGGTTAGGGCGCAAAGGTGCGTAGGATTCTGCAATTGTACGAAACTGCCGCCCACAAACAACTACGCCCGGCCCAACAATCAGCTTCGTCAGCCCGGCCGGGGACCGATTTAGCGTAAACCCGTATTTTTACCCGCACAACCCCATTTCCACCCGTTCCCAGCTCTTTCGCCATGCAAACAATGACTTCGCCCG
The DNA here is from genome assembly GCF_039539565.1 of Hymenobacter fastidiosus. Taxonomy (NCBI): domain Bacteria; kingdom Pseudomonadati; phylum Bacteroidota; class Cytophagia; order Cytophagales; family Hymenobacteraceae; genus Hymenobacter; species Hymenobacter fastidiosus. Next base: position 106,648 of record NZ_BAABDJ010000033.1, read on the forward strand.
AGGTACAGGCCCACCCCGCCCACGATTTTCTGCCCCTGAAAGGCACCGACTACGTGGAGTTTTACGTCGGCAACGCCAAGCAGTCGGCCTACTTCTACCAGGCCGCGTTCGGCTTCGAGCTGGTGGCCTATGCCGGCCCCGAAACCGGCCTGCGCGACCGGGCGTCGTACGTGCTGCAGCAGGGCAAAATCCGCTTCGTGCTCACCACGTCCCTGCTGCCCGATTCCGACATCACCAGGCACGTGGCCCGGCACGGCGACGGCGTGAAGGTGATGGCGCTGTGGGTCGACGATGCCCGCAAGTCGTGGGAGGAAACCACCAGCCGCGGGGCTCGCTCGGCTTTCGAGCCCTACACTATTGAAGATGAGTTTGGCCGCGTCACGCTGTCGGGTATTTACACCTACGGCGAAACCATTCACACCTTCGTGGAGCGCACCAACTATGGCGGGGCCTTCATGCCCGGCTTCGTGGCCAAATCGAGCCTGGTGCCGCAGGCGGCGCCGGTGGGCCTGCTGCACGTCGACCACTGCGTGGGCAACGTGGGCTGGGGCGAGATGAACACGTGGGTGAAGTTCTACGAGGACGTGATGGGCTTCAAGCTGCTGCTCACCTTCGACGACGAGGACATCAGCACCGAGTACTCGGCTCTGATGTCGAAAGTGGTGAGCAACGGCAACGGCTACGTGAAATTCCCCATCAACGAGCCGGCCGAGGGCAAGAAGAAGTCGCAGATTGAGGAGTACCTCGACTTCTACCACTCGCCCGGCGTGCAGCACATTGCCATTGCCACCAACGACATTCGCACCACCGTCAAGGAGCTGCGCCGCCGCGGCGTGGAGTTCCTCTCGGTACCCGGCACCTACTACGAAGACCTGTTGGGACGCATCGGCGCCATCGACGAGGATCTGGAGTCGTTGCAAGCCCTGAACCTGCTGGTCGACCGCGACGAGGAAGGCTACCTGCTCCAGATTTTCACCAAGCCCGTGGAAGACCGGCCCACCGTATTCTTCGAAATCATCCAGCGTAAGGGCGCCAAGAGCTTCGGCAAAGGCAATTTCAAGGCCCTGTTCGAGAGCATCGAGCGGGAGCAGGCCCTGCGCGGCAACCTCTAGCCCCTTGCCAGCCCGCTGATTCAGCTGGCCCTTAAACATAAGAAAAAGCCGCCCCGCTGAATGCCGGGGCGGCTTTTTCGTTTTCAGCACTGACCGCAGGCAGCTTATTTGGAGCCGACCAGAATGCCCGTCACGAAGTAGTTGCCGGTTTCGGTGCGCAGGTTGAACACGACCGCGGCAGCTCCGGCCGGCTGCCGGGCGGTGAGGCTGTTGGTTTCCACGCCCCCGAAGCCGAGCTGCACCACTTCATCGGACGGGAGAAGCTGGTCGGCGCGCCGGAGCTGGCCGTCGTCCAGGATAAGGGGATGGTTGGGCGTCAGCACCAGCTCCGCCGCCGGCTTCGACGAATACGCAGCTACGGACTGCAGCCCCGCGTAGACGGCGGGCGGGCCGATGGTAAGCTGCACCAGCGGATAGACCTGCTCCCGGTGCACGTCGAGGCGCAACACGCGAGTGGGCACCAGCTGGCCGGTCGCCGCATCATAGCCCAGCACCACGTCGCCGGCACGGAGGGTCTGGATGGCGACCGGCCGGCCGTTGGGCAGCGCCACCTGGGCGGAGGCCGGGAAGCAGACGACCTGCTCGCACTGGAAGGGTTTTTCGTACAGCCCTTTCAGCTCGCCATACTGCTTGTTCAGGTCGTAGATGGCGCTGGAGGAGGACGCCAGCAGCTGCACCTGGCTAAGGATCAGCTGCTGTCCTCCGGCCAGCACGCTCAGCAGCGGCTTTTCCTCGGGGCGCTGGATGTCGTCGCCGTAGTGGATTTTGGCCAGCTCGGTCTGAAAGGGCAGGGCCCGGGCTTTGAGCTGGGTTTTCTGGGCGGTCCAGGTCGCAGTAAGCTGGGTCAGAGACTTCGTCATCACGTCCATGCGGCGCTTCAGGTACTGCCGGTCCTGGTCGTACTGCTGCTGCTGGCCGCGGCAGTCACCCTCCCGGGCCTGGGGGGCCCGCCGGGTCTGCTGTTCCGCCAGCACGGCCTCCAGGTTCTGCTGCAGCTGGGTCCGCAGGCGCATGAAGGGCGCGGTGCTCATCTCCGTCGTCGCGGCTTCGGTCATAGTCCTGAACGCCTCCATGACCGCCGTAGTAACCAGCGGCGCAGATTGGGGGGGGTGCGGCGGACCGGCCATGGTTTTCATCTTCGCCTCATTCATGCCGTGCTTGCGCATCAGCCGGGCCATATAGGCATTCTGCTCCGTTTCCGATTTCTTTTCCCAGGCCGTGCTAAACGTAGCATTCTCCATCTGCTGCATGAACTCGGCCTGCGCGGCCTGGAAGCCCGGATCGGCCATCATCTGCGACGACGCGGAACCGGCGGGCGCCAGCTGGGCCTGCATAAACCGGGTTTTCTCGGCGTCGCTCATCTGGTCCAGCTTCGCCTGCACGGCCGGATCCTCCATCTGCTGGGCCAGCTTCACCGCCTGGGCATTGTAGCCCGGCATCGACGCGCCTTGTTGCTGCAGGTAAGCCAGCTGCTGCTGTTCCGTCATCTGGTCCAGGCCGGCGTCAGCGGCCTGCTGCCCGGAAGCCTGTTGCGCCTTCGCGTCGCGGGTTTGCCCGGCGTTTCGGCCCGGGCCGGTGCCGAGGGAGAGCGGCTGGAGCTGCTTGTCGAGCTCGGCAAAGCCCGCTGGGCGCCTGAGTGCGGCAGTGAAGGCCGTAGGCGGCACCGGAATCCGGTCGAAGTAGGCTGAGACGTCGGTTTTCACGGGTTTCTGCGCCAGCGCGGCGCCCGCCGCCAGCAGAAAGGCCAGCAGCAAGATCAGAATCAGCAGCAGATTGACGGTACGATGCGCAAGGTTCATGGCAAAAGCAGTTGGGTGAACAGGCCGATGCTAACCAGCTGATCCGAAAGCCGGAGCCGGAGCCGTTAGCGGCTGTAAGTGCGCGAAAAAAGCACAGTGCGTCAATCACATTTTCGGGCTTACCGCTCACATGTTGATGTGAAACCGGAACAATCCGGGGGTAAATGACATCCGGGGCGGGTTCTTTTTCAGGAATAGCGGCCGGCGCGGCGGATATTTTTCACAACTTCCTTTCCTTTGGGCCGTCAATAGCCTTCCGCACCCTCCTCCCCTCCTATGGCCCTCACTCCCGACCTCCACCAAAAAGTCACGACCTGGCTAACCGGCAACTACGACGCCGAAACCAAAGCCCACATCCAGGAGCTGCTCGACTCCGACCAGGACGAGGCGCTGAGCGACGCGTTCTACCGCGACCTGGAGTTCGGGACCGGCGGGCTGCGCGGCATTATGGGCGCGGGCTCCAACCGCATGAACCGCTATACGCTGGGCATGGCCACCCAGGGCCTGAGCAACTACCTGCTCAAGAGCTTCCCCAACCAGGAAATCAAGGTGGCCCTGGCCTACGACTCGCGCAACAACAGCCGCGAGTTTGCCCGCATTGCGGCCGGCATCTTCTCGGCCAACGGCATCACGGCCTACCTGTTCGAGGACCTGCGCCCCACGCCGGAGCTGTCCTTCGCCATCCGTCACCTGGGCTGCCAGAGCGGCTGCGTGATTACGGCCTCGCACAACCCCAAGGAATACAACGGCTACAAGGTGTACTGGGAAGACGGCTCGCAGGTGGTAGCGCCCCACGACCGGAACATCATCGCCGAGGTAGCCGCCATCCGCAGCCCCGACGAGGTGAAGTTCCAGGCCGACGAGTCGCGCATTCACCCGCTGGGCCAGGAGCTGGACGCGGCCTATCTGGCCGAAGTGCAGAAGCTCAGCATCAACCCTGCCGCCATCCAGCGCCAGCATGACCTGAAAATCGTGTACACCCCGCTGCACGGCACCGGCATCACGCTGGTGCCCAAGGTGCTGGCTAACTTCGGCTTCACCAACGTGAGCATCGTGGCAGCCCAGGCGACGCCCGACGGCGACTTTCCTACCGTGCTGTCGCCGAACCCCGAGGAGAAAGTAGCCATGCAGATGGCCCTGGACCAGGCCCAGCAGCTCGACGCTGACCTGGTGCTGGCTACCGACCCGGATGCGGACCGCATCGGCATCGGCGTAAAAAATACGGCCGGCGAATGGGTGCTGCTGAACGGCAACCAAACCGCCGCTCTGCTCACCCAGTATCTGCTCTCAGCCCGCAAGGAAGCCGGGAAGATGACGGCCCAGGACTACATCGTCTACACCATCGTGACCAGCGACGTGCTCGGCGACATTGCCCGCCACTACGGGGTGAAGGCCTACCAGACCCTGACCGGCTTCAAGTACATTGCCGGCATCATCCGCGACCTGGAAGGCCGCGAGAACTACATCGGCGGCGGCGAGGAAAGCTACGGCTACATGATCGGCGACTTCGTGCGCGACAAGGACTCGGTTTCGGCCTGCGCCATCATCGCCGAGATGGCCGCCGTGGCCAAGGACCGGGGGCAGTCGCTCTACGAGGCCATGGTGCAGATGTACACCGAGCACGGGCTCTACAAGGAAGACCTGATTTCGCTCACCAAGAAAGGCCAGCGCGGGGCCGAGGAAATCCAGGAGATGATGCGCCACCTGCGCGCCAACCCGCCCAAAACCATTGCCAGCCAGCCCGTGGTGGAGCTGCGCGATTACCAGACTGGCTGGATCCGCAACCTGCAAACCGGCCAGGAAACGCCTACCGGCCTGGAAAGCTCCAACGTGCTCCAGTTCATTCTCGCCGACGGCAGCAAGGTGTCGGCCCGCCCCTCGGGCACCGAGCCCAAAATCAAGTTCTACTTCAGCGTCCGCAACCCGCTCAAGTCCGCCGTCGACTTCGACCAGGTCAACCAGAAGCTCGGCGACTACATCAACCTCATTATTGAGGATATGCAGCTGAAGTAAGCTGACCTTGTTTGACGGTTGTATTTATAGCCCGGCGATAGTATTGCCGGGCTATTTTATTGGCACTTAGGGAATGTGGGCAGTAACCGAAAAGAACGTCATGCCGAGCGTAGCCGAAGCATCTCGCGTGCTGACGCCTAAGTAGTAACCTGACGTCAGCACGCGAGATGCTTCGCTACGCTCGGCATAACGGCCATTGTTCCTTACTATCCACACTCCCTAATTGACAGCGGCGCACAGGCCCTGACGACGGCTGTATTCGATATACAATATTTTTACTATATTTAATCATACCGTGTCAGCCCGAATCGGTTTCCGGCTGGGCACGGCCGACGCACACCTTACCCAACCTGTCCTATGAAAACAACAGTCTGTTTACTGGTGCTTGGCTTGAGCGTTTCCGCCGCAGTAGCCCAGCAGAAAACCACCGGCAAAATGGCCGGCAACGCCGAAGCTACGAAAGCGGAGCTCATCAAGCTCGACCAGGAATGGGGAGCCGCCACCGTGCGCAACGACGTGGAATTCTCGAAAAAGTTTGTCGCCGATGACTGCCTGTTTACGGAAGCCGATGGCACCGTCACGACCAAAGCCCGGATGATTCAGGAGATAGAATCGGGCAAGTCCAAGACCACCGCCAACCAGGCCTCCGAATACAACGTGCGCCTGCTTGGCCCCGACATCGCTGTCATCCGGCACAATCTCACCGCTACCAGCATCAACAATGGCAAGGATACCAGCGGCGAGTTCCGACGCATGCACGTAATGGTGCGCCGCAACGGCCGTTGGGTGGTAATCGATAGCCAGTCGGTGCGCGTGGGGCCCGTAACGATGGCCGTGAAGCAGTAGAGTAGTTATCCCCCTTACCTGTCATCCTTCATCTGGCGTCCGCCGGCGAAGGACCTTCCGGCGATAAGCAGCCAGCCTTTTAAAATGAGCAAAGCCCTTCTCCGTCCGGCGCGGAAAAGGGCTTTGTGCGTTGCAAGAAGCTCAGTAGTGGCGAAGAGGACGGTCCTTCGCTCTGCTCAGGATGACAGGCATCTGGCTTACTTCCGCTCCGGCTTCGAGCCCAGAATCAACAAAATCAGCAGCAGAAAGGAAGTGATGCCCAGGCTCCACCATGTGAGCACCGGGATGCCCTGCACATACCGCATTTCGGCCGGGTAGCGGCCCAGCAGACTCAGCCCCGAAAACAGCAGAAACGCTACCGCCAGCGCCGCAATAATGGAGCGCGACACGAGCTGGTCGGCCTTGCGCAGCAGGGCCTGGTAGCCGCCCAGCTCCACCTTCACCCGCAGGTCGCCGCGGGAGATTTTGCGCATGATCTGGCGCACGTCGGTGGGCAGCGTGGTGAGCAGGGCCAGCAGCTGGGAGCCGGTGTACTGGGCTTCGCTGAGGATGTTCTCGGTGGAATACTGCTCGGCAATAATCCTGGCCCCGTAAGGCCGTACGAACTCGAACGTATTGAAGTGCGGGTGCAGCACCTTGCCGATGCCTTCCAGAATCACCAGCGCCCGCAGGATCAGGAATACCGCGCCGGGCACCTGGAGCTTGTAGTCGTAGATGATAACCTGGAGGCGGTCGGCCAGATCGCTCATGCTCATTTCCTTCACGTCGAGGGTCGTGAAGTCTTCAATCAGGTCGTTCAGGTCGGCCTCGAAGCGGCGCATGTCGGGAATGTCGGCCGTCACGGCCAGGCGGCGGAAGTTGAGCGCCATGCTGCGGGCATCCTGCCGGGCCATGCCGATGAACACGCCGGCGAAGGCATACTTCTGCTGCTTGCTGAGCTTGCCCACCATTCCGAAGTCGATGAGCACCAGCGTGCCGTCGGAACGCACCAGCACGTTGCCGGGGTGAGGGTCGGCGTGAAATATTCCGAACTCGAAAATCTGAGTCAGGTAGATGTCCATCCCCGTTTCGGCCACCGTGGCCGGACTCAGGCCCCACTCCAGCAGCTTTTCCTTATCCGAAATCTTGCACCCGCTCACGAACTCAATCACCAGAATCCTGGCCGTCGACAGCTCGCGGTAGGGCTTGGGAATGTAGAAGGTTTCGTAGGCCTCGTAGAGCTTGCGGAACTGGTCCATACTCCGGGCCTCGGAGGTGTAGTCCAGCTCCTTCATCATGCTGCGCTCGAAGGCATCGACGATATCCTGCGGATTGCCCAGGCCGTGGTTGCGCAGAAAACCCGCCGTGAGGCGCACCAGCTCGTGCAGCAGGCTCAGGTCGGTGCGCACTTTCTCCTGCACGTCGGGGCGCTGCACCTTCACCACCACCAGCTCGCCGGTGAGCAGGCGCGCCTTGTGCACCTGCCCGATGCTGGCCGAGCCCAGGGGTACGTCGTCGAACTCGGTGAAAACCTCCGAAATCGGCCGGCCCAGCTCCCGCTCAATAATCTGCTTGGCCAGCGTCACGTCGAAGGGCGGCACGTCGCTCTGCAGCTTCTCAAACTCGTCGATGAGCGGCTGCGGCAGCAGGTCGGCGCGGTTGCTCAAAGCCTGGGCCAGCTTGATAAACGTGGGGCCCAGCTCCTCAATCACCATCCGGATTCGCTCCCAGCGCGTGGTTTCAAATACGGTCTTGTCCGCGTGCTGCCAGGAGCCGCGCCGCTTCTGCGTAATTAGCCGCCGCAGGGCCGTGTTGGTCACCACATCCTCAAACCCGTAGCGCGCCAGCACTTCCGCCACCTGCCGGATGCGGTTCAGATTGGATATCGTATTCTTAAACATCAGCGGCGCGAAAGCAGAAACGGTGGATTGGGGAATGCAAAATAAGCGCTAATCGGCAACGGAGAGGTTTCGGCTAAGGTAGCGCAACGGTCGTGCCGGGCGCAGCCGGGGAATCGCGCGGGCGGTCAGGACCAAAGGAACCGGGATGCTGAGCTGGTCGAAACGGTAGAGCTGCTTCGACGAGCTCAGCATCCCGCTCTTTTCCGGGCAACGAGGCCACGCGAGATTCCTCGGCAAGCTCGGAATGACCGTTCTTTCAGGATTACGACTCCCCGCGTTGATTTCTTTGCGACACCAAAAAGCCAGCGCCCGCGCATTCGGGGCACTGGCTTTTTTGGGTTGAAACGAGCCGATTACGCAGCGCCGTTGCTGCCTTCCGAGGTCTTCGGAGCGGCAGCCTTCGCCGCGCCGGCCTTGGCGGCCGCCGATTTCTGCGCCGTGCCGGCCGCGCTGCTTACTTTATCCGCCGCCTTTTTGGTGGCTCCGGCAACCTTGGCCGTAGCGCTCGAAGCCGGCTTGGCACTGCTCGACTTCGCCGCGCCGTTTTTGCTGGCCGAAGCCGACGACGAAGAGGACTTGGCGCCGCCTTTCACGCTGCGCTTGAGGTCTTCCACGTCGGAGTTGGAGGCTACGCCCACGCTCTTCATCAGCTTGGAGGCAATGCCGCTGAACTGCTTTTCCAGCTCCTTACGCTTGGTTTCGGAGTTCTTCTTCAAGTCGTCCATGATCTTCTTCCCCTCCTGCTCCGACAGCTTGCTTTCCTTCACCAGCGAATCGATGGCGCTCTGCACCCGGTCACTGGTCAGCGAGGCGAAACCGACCCCGGCATTGATGAATTTCTTGAACAAATCTTCCATGACGCTGAATGATTAAAAGGGTTGGAGGAAAACAAAAACGTGGGTAGAACGCCGCCTGCCGCATAAAATAGTATGCAAGCCGAGTAGTTTCAGCAAACCTACAAAAACATAGCTATATAGTTGGCAGTGAGGCTTGTTTTTTTCTCGTCGGTTACTTCCCTGAGTAATTTTCTGGTTAGGATCAGCCAAAAACCGGCCTGACCGGCGGAAACCACCTCTTTCACCCCACGCTATAGTCTGGCCCGCAATCGGGGAGCCGCCGTTTTCGGCCGTTGGGCGCCAGCCACAATGCGGGCGGCCTCGGCTTGGGCGGCCCAGATGCGCTGGGTGAAAGTGGCCACCTTGTCCAGGGCCTGGCGGGCCTCCGGCACCACACGCCAGAACAGATGCCACCAGTGAACCAGGCCCTCAAAGGTCTGGAGCGTAACCGGGACGCCCGCCAGCTGAGCTTTACCAGCAAAGCCCAGCACGTCGTCGCAGAGCACTTCCGCATCGGAGACCTGGAGCAGCAGTGGTGGTAAATCGTGCAGCTCGGCCTGAACAGGCGAAATCAGCGGATGCGCCAAAGACAGGTCGGCGGCGTACTGCCCACCCCAGCCCCGCATGGTCAGCGCTTCGAGCAGCTGTAGTTCTTCGTGCGCCACGCGGCGAATCGTGGCGGTAGACAACGCCAGATCGGTCCAGGGCGAAAGGCCAATGGCGGCGGCGGGCAGGGGCTCCTGGTTATCTCGCAGGGCAATGAGCAGCGCCAGAGCCAGGCCCCCACCCGCGGAGTCGCCGGCGATGATAATGTCGTGGGGCTGGTAACCCTGGCCCAGCAGCCAGCGGTAGGCCAGCCGGGCGTCGTCCAGGGCGGCGGGAAACGGGTAGTCGGGGGCTTTGCGGTAGTCGATGGCCAGGGCATTCAGCTGACAGCGCTGGGCCAGGGCCCCAATCAGGCTGCGGTGTGAGTTGAGCGAGCCCAGTACGTAGCCGCCCCCGTGCAGGTAGAGCAGCACCCGGTGGGCCGGAGCTCCGGTGGGCCGGATCCACTCCGCCGCCATGCCTTCAACAGTCTGGCTTTCGAGATGGACGCCCCAGGGCAGGAACTGAAACAAACTGCCGACTTCCAGCGCCAGCCGCAAACCGGTCAGGCTGGGCCGGCGGCGGGCCAGCGGGCCGGTAGCGGCGGTCAGGAATTGTTTGAGGAGCAAATGCTGGGGGGAAGGCATTTGGAAGCAGAAAGGAGGCGTGGGAATTGGGAGAAGAAGCGGCCCCTACGCGCCGGGGCATAGGTTTGGAAAGACCACACGGGCAGAAAAACCGGCACAATAATCAGGTATTGCCTTGTACTAGCTCACACCAAACAAGTTGCACTGCGCTGGCTGGGCGAATAATTCCTAACCACTGCTAATGAGCGTTTTTACCGAGTTGATGGCCCTTGTAGCCGCGAATAGCAATGGGAATCCAGCCCAGTAGCGGGATAAAAAAGCTGAGCGTGAAGGGGTGGCGCCAGATCATGCGCAGCCAGGCCCCGGGACTGGTCAGCTCCAGGTTGATGCTTTGGGGGTCCCGGGAATATTGCTGCTCGAACTCGGTGAACAGCGCGGGCCAGGCGAAGGGCAGGAAAAACGGGAAGTAGCGCCAGTTCTGGCGGATGCGCTGCCACATTTCCTTCCAGCGGTACGGGTGCCGGCCATGAGTGCGTACGGCGGCGTCCATTTCGGTCTGCATACGCTGGCGCACCTGGTTGGAAAGCTCCTCGTATTCGGCGCGGCTCAGCTCGTCGTGGGCTTTGTCGGTCAGCTCGTAGGGCCTGATGCGGTTGCCCAGCACGAAGGTGAGCTTGGCCGGGTAGGCCATGTAGAAAAACCAGGGCTGCAGCAGCACCATCAGCACGATGGGGCCGAAGGGAATAAAGGGAATGCCGATTTTCTTGCTCAGGTTGTTGAGCCAGTCCCAGCTGTAGGCGTAGGGGTTGAGGTATTCGCCGTTGATGGTGTAGAAGGGCACGATATCGGTGCGGTGCTGAATGCCGAGCCGCACAATGCTGGTGGCCAGGCGCTGGAGCCGGTACTTGCGGTTGAACCCCTTGCCGATGCCCGGCACGCCTTCCGGGTACAGCATCAGGTTGTGGTCGTTGTAGTACATCATGGTCTCGAAGTTAAGCGTGGTGGCATCCACGCAGCCGCAGCGCTTCCAGAAGTCCTTAATCAGAAACGGGTTCATCAGCGCCGACTGCGAGAGCATGGGCGCCGAGAGCGGCCGGGGCAGGTCGCGCAGGTCGGGCAGCTTGCGCCACAGGTGCGACAGCGCCACCATGGCATCCCAGGGAAAGGCCATGCCCGAGTGATTGGACGCAAAAATCAGGGGGCGGTCGGGGTTGTTGCGCTGCGGGTAGTCGTCGAAGCCCACCAGCTCGGAGCGGAACCAGACCCGGTCGAGCAGTTGCAGCACGTGCTTATCCAGCTGCCAGACGAACTCCTCGTCGAAGTAATCGGAGTAGATGTGCTGGTTGGCCCGGACTTCGGGGGGTGGAACGGGCAGCGCAGATAAAGGGGCCGTGGGCATCAGATGGACAGGGCGCGGATAGTGGAAACAGGCCGGAGGTGGGCTTCTAATGTAGGGAAATTTTAAGCTCCCGGTTAAGCCCAAACCCTTTGCGCGGCGATTCTAACAACGACTTCCGGGTTAGCTCACCAGCGGGCCGGCCCCCTCTTTCGAGCCACTCCGGGCATTGGCCCGGCGCTATATCTGTCGTTTGAGCTGCATTTTAGCCGTATACAGTTCCCCGCCGCTCCTGCGTACGACCAGCAGAATCTGACGGCCATCATAGGAATGAAAAATCCGGCTCATCTGGCTCAGCGTGAAAATGGTGCTGGGAATCAGATTGATGTTGATAATCTCGTCGTCGGAGCGCAACCCCGCCAGGTCGGCCGGAGAGCCCGGCTGGACCTGCATAATGATGTAGCGGCGGTAATCAGGCCCCGTGGCCAGCACTTCAAAACCACACATGTCGTGTTCAAACGGCTCCGGAAACTTCGCGTTAGGCCGCAGCAGCAAACAATTATGGGGGTAGTCAATAATCAGGTCAAACCGCTTGAGCAGCTCGAAGCCAATGTTGCCGTTGCGGGGCACATCCGTCCGCAAAGCCACATTATCGGCATCGGGAAAGGACGTCAGCAGATTAGTGAGCCGGTAGCGGCCCAGCTGCAGGGCCGCTACCCGGCCCAGGTACCCATTGATAAAGCCATTCAGCCCCCGCCCAAGCTGCGTGCGTAACCGGAGCGCCGGTAGCAGCAGACGCGGATCCGAGCTGGTTTCGACGGACAAGGCGTGTCCGGCGCCCGTATCCAGAATCAGCTTGAGGGGTAGGATCAGCGAATCGCTCAGCGAAACGGGCGTGGTGATGTAGGCTTTGCTGCCTTCCAGCTCCAGGGGCAGGCGGGCCCAGCGGCGGCCGCGGGGCGCCCGGTAGTGGACCGGATCGGCAAAGATGATCGAGGATTCAACCGGGTTCACGGACACCACGAAGCTGCGGAACAAATCATAGCCCAGAATACCGTGAATCGGCGTTCCGATGTAGCCCGACAGATTCAACACATCTTCGGATAAGACCAGAAACGAGATGTGCGCCCCAACGACGCCCGGCATTTCCACGCGCACACTATCGGTCTGGAAAGCCTCCAGGGCCGCCTCATTGCCGGCCCCCATCACCCGAAAGCGCTGCTTGTAGCGCAGGTTCAGCTCGCCCCCCAACAGCGGATCGGTAATAAGCGAGGTGGCGACGCCGGTATCGAGCAGAAATTTATAGGGCCCTTTCCCGTTCAGCGTAACGGCTACCACGATGAGGTTACGATGGAACTCAAAGGAGCTTTTCACCCGGCGGCCCCGGTGCTCCGCCAGCTGAAAGGGCAGCATCTGGGCCCAGCCGGGTAGGGCCGACAGCCATACCAGCAGTACCACCAGGCCGGGGGAACATCGGCCACGAGCCAGCAAGAAGAGGTTCAACAACCGGGTGGGCAGCATAGCGAGCAGGGCGGGGAAGGGGAAGATAGACAAAATTCTATTTCACCCGGGGGCCCGGGCGGCTAATCAGCCGAAAGTATCCCAGCTGCCCTGCGGCTCATAATACAGAGCCCCCCGGCGGATATGCAAAGGGGCCTCCACGTTGTTGTGGTACAGTTGTCCCGTACCCAGCCCCTGGGGTAAGTCGGGCCGGGCGTAGCTGCCCGCGAACTGGCTGATGGCATTCAAGGCCACATTCGATTCCAGGGCCGACGTCAGCCACCACCGCACGGAATGCTGCTCCGCCGTGGTGAGCCAGGCGTGCGCGGCCTGCAGCCCGCCGATCAGGGTAGGCTTCAGGATAATGTACGCCGGTTTAAGCTGTTCCAGCAGCGCTACCTGCTGGTCCGGGGCCGTTATGCCGATGAGTTCTTCATCCAGGGCAATAGGAACGGGCGAGGCCCGGCAGAGGGCGGCCATTTGACTCCACTGGCCCGCGGCAATAGGCTGCTCAATAGAATGCAGACTGAACGCGGCCAGCTGTTCCAGCCTGGGCAGCGCTTCGGCCGCGCTGAAAGCGCCGTTGGCATCCACCCGCAGCGTAAGCTCCGAGGGCCCGGCCACGGCCCGGATTTCGGCCAGCAGACGCAGCTCCGTGGCGAAGTCGAGGCCCCCGATTTTGAGTTTGAGGCAGCTATAGCCCTCCGTCAGCTTCTTCCGGATTTGCTCCCGCATGAAGGCCGCGTCGCCCATCCAGACCAGGCCGTTGATGGCTATTCCCGCTTCCCCCCGGCTGAAAGCATTATCATAAATCAGATGCTCCCGGGCATTTTGCCAGCTGAAGGCCGCGGTTTCTACGCCAAAGCGGAGAGCGGGCCACTCAACTCCGACCAGCTCCCCCACCTGCGCGGGCAGCAGCTCGGATAAACCCCGGCGGTTGAAGTCGGCGCAGAGCCGCATTACCTGCGCTTCGAAGTCTGAATCAAAATCAGGACTTAGCCCGGCCAGTGGGGCGGCTTCACCCAGCCCCCGCCGCCCCGGCTGCCGGGGGTCAGTGAGATGCAGATAATAGGCGACGTGCTCCGTCAGCGCGCCCCGCGAGGTGCGGGCCGGAAAGTTGAAGCGCAGGGTGCGCCGGGACCAGGTGAGCTGCAGCATGGGGAAGGATCCGGATGAGCCGGCAAATAACGCAGAAACCGGAGCACGACTTCGGTTTCTGCGTTATTTGCCGGCTCATCCCCCCGCCCTAGAGCGTGTGGACACTTAACGAAAAAGGCGGTCATGCTGAGCTTGTCGAAGCATCTCTACCGCTTTTTTGCGGCAAAACGTTCGGTAGAGATGCTTCGACAAGCTCAGCATGACTGTTTCGATGGCTTCAAAGGCCCTTTTAGCTAAGTGTCCCCCCGCTCTAAAGCAGCGCGGCCTCCCTACATGGTACGGAGGCCGCGCTGCTTTAGAGCGGGGGGGCTACAACGGTAGCGCGAGTGACTGCTAGCGCGCCGCCCGGGCCGGTGAGCCTGGGCTGGGGCGGCTGGCCTGACCACCCTTGCGGCCCGCGGCCCGGGCTTCTTCGGAAGTGAACCGATGCCCCCGGCCACTTTCGTGGGAGGCGCGGCCACCTTCGCTGGCAATCCGCCGCTGCTCGGCGGGATCCATGGCGGCGAAGCCGCGCACGCTTTTTCCGTTGGGGGTGGTGGCTTTGCCGGAACCGTTTACGTGGTTCGCTTTAGCCGGCTGGCTGACCCCAGTGGTTTTCGGGGGGTGGTGGTTGGTAAGCATAGTTTGCAGGGTTACGGAGAACAGATCGGAAACTTTCCTACCGCTTTGAACCAAAGGGCAGTATATAAGGATAGTAATAAGTCCGCCGGAAACCGCTTCTATGGCTTTAAATACCAATTTTTACGGATATCCTCTACGTAGTCAACCCCTGGGTTTGCGTAAAGTACTTAGGCCTGTGGGGGTAGTCTCCGAACCGGCGTACCCTGGTCAGAATGTTCCCCGGTAACACCCGCCGGCCGCCGGCAGGTAAAACCCATTCGGCATTTTTCCAGTTACCTTCCTACCTTCTTTTTTTTCTCCCTTATGCTGACTTCGCAACTGCTGCCACCCCTCGAAGCCATTCCGAAGTTCACGGCCCTGCGCCAGCGCTATCAGGCCGTGCGCGACCAGACGGCAGACCTCTGCCGCCCCTTGCTGCCGGAGGATACCGTGGTGCAGCCCATCATCGATGTGAGCCCGCCCAAATGGCACCTGGCGCACACCACCTGGTTTTTTGAGACGTTTATTCTAAAGGACCATCAGGCGGACTATCAGGTTTTTCACCCGGATTACGCCTTTCTGTTCAATTCCTACTACAACTCGCTGGGCAGCCGCGTCAACCGGGCCGACCGGGGCACGCTTTCCCGCCCGCCGCTGAACGACGTGTATGCCTACCGCGCCTACGTGGATGAGCGCATCGTGCACCTGCTCGACACCCTGGGCGCCACTGGATCTGAGGTTCCGGCTGCGTTTGCCGGGCTGTTTGAGCTGGGGCTGCAGCACGAGCAGCAGCATCAGGAGCTGCTCGCTGCGGACATCAAGTATATTCTGAGCACCAGTCCGCTGGCCCCCGCCTATCTGCCCGCACCCGCGCCCGCACCCGCCCCGGCCGGGTCCGGCCCGGCGCTGCCGCCCGCGACCTGGCTGCCCATCGCCGGCGGCAATTACCGCATCGGCTACGAAGGGCCGGGATTTTGCTTCGACAACGAGCAGGCTCCGCACGAGGTGTACGTGGCCGACTTCAGCTTACAAAACCGCCTGGTGACCAATGCCGACTACCTGCAGTTTATGGAGGCCGGGGGCTACCGGGATTTCCGCTACTGGCTGGGCGAAGGCTGGGAGCTGGCGCAACAAGCACAGTGGATAGCTCCGTTGTATTGGATGCAGCACGCCGGGGCCTGGTACCGCTTCACCCACCACGGCCTGCAACCGCTGAACCTGGCGGCTCCCGTCACCCACGTCAGCTTTTACGAGGCCGATGCCTACGCGCACTGGGCCGGGGCCCGCCTGCCGACCGAGCAGGAATGGGAAATTGCCGCCCGTCGTTTCCGCCCGGCCGTAGCGGCGGGCACCTTCCTGGAAAGCCGGGCCTTCGACCCCCAACCGCTGGCCCCGGGTGCCGACCCGGCGCAGTGCCATCAGCTGCTGGGCGACGTGTGGGAGTGGACGTATTCGGCCTATCACCCCTACCCGGGCTACCAGCGCGCGGCCGGGGCCCTCGGCGAGTACAACGGGAAATTTATGCTGAACCAGCTGGTGCTGCGCGGCGGCTCCTGCGCCACTCCGGCCAGCCACATCCGGCCTACTTACCGCAACTTCTTCCACGCCGACAAGCGCTGGCAGTTTACGGGCATCCGGCTGGCCCGCTAGGGCAAACCGCCCCACCGGGCTGCCGTCCGTCACCTTGCCCGCTGCCCGGCCTGGCCGGGCGCCCTCTCCCCAAACCGTTCTATCCCCTTCGCTATGCCTTCTTTGTCTTCTTTTGCTTCGCCCACGGATGCCGGCATAGCTGAAATCAACGCCGATTTCAACCCCGACGCCCACCCGGCTCAAACGGCCAGCCCCACGTCGGCCTTAGCCCGCCACGTGGCGGAGGGCCTGAGCCGGCCGCAGAAAACGTTGTCGTCGATGTACTTCTACGATGATGAGGGCAGCCGGCTGTTCCAGCAGATTATGGCCCTGCCCGAATACTACCCGACGCGCACCGAATTTGATTTGCTCACCATCCATCAGGCCGCCATTGCGGCGGCCTTACGCCCGGAAACGGCTGATGAGCCCTTTTACCTGCTGGAGCTGGGGGCTGGGGATGGGTTAAAAACCAAGATTCTGCTGCGGGAGCTGCTGGCCGCCGGGGCCAACTTCACCTACGTGCCGGTGGATATTTCGATGGCGGCGGTAGAAGGCCTTTCCGCCAGCCTGCGCCGGGAGCTGCCCACGCTGCGGGTAGAGGGTCTGGTGGCCGAATACACCCGGGCCCTGACGATGATGGCGGCCCGCCCGGGCCGGAAGGCGGTGCTGTTTCTGGGCTCCAACATCGGCAACTTCCTGCCCGCCGACCGGCTCGACTTTCTGCGGGCCTTAGCCCAGCCCCTGTCTGCCGACGACCGGCTGCTCATTGGCTTCGACCTGCAGAAAGATCCGCGGCAGATCCGGGCAGCTTACGACGACAGCCAGGGCGTGACGGCGGCGTTTAACCTGAACCTGCTGCGCCGCCTGAACCGGGAGCTGGGTACCGACTTCGACCTGGCGCACTGGCAGCACTACACCGATTATGACCCCCTGGCCGGAGCCGTGCGCTCCTTCCTGGTAAGCAGCCGCCCGCAAACCGTGACGGTAGCAGCCCTGGGACAGAAAGTTAATTTTGCGGCCTGGGAAACCATTCACACCGAGAACTCCTACAAATTCACCCGGCCGCTCATCAGCACAATGGCCGCCGAGGCCGGGTTGCGCGTGCAGACGATTTTCACGGATGCGCAGGACTATTTCGCCGACGTGGTGCTGAGCCCGCGGGAGCGGTAGCGGCCCGCTGTTTTCCCTATGGAGCCCTCGTTCCCCACCTGCATCAGCCTGGCTTCCGGCTACGGTGATTTTCCGACCCCGGCCGTGGCCCTGGCGCGGGCAGCGCGGGCCCTTGCCGGGCAGCTGCCGCTGAGCCCGATTCAGGGGTTGCCGGAGCTGCGCGATGCCCTGGCCGCCCGCTTCCGGAGGCAGGGCGCCACGGTAGCAGCGGAGCAGGTGGTGGTAACGCCGGGCGCCAAGCCGGCCCTGTTTGCCGTGCTGAAGGCCCTGCTCCGCCCCGGCGACGAAGTACTGCTGCCCACCCCCAACTGGTTTGGCTTCGCGGGCCTGGTAGAACAAGCCGGGGGCAGCCTTCGCACCCTGCCCCTCGCTGCCACCGACAACTATGCCTTAACGCCGGCCCTGCTCCGGGCGGCCCTCACCCCTGCCACCCGCGTGCTGCTGCTGAGCAACCCCAATAACCCCACCGGCCGCGTGTACCACCGGGCCGAGCTGGACGCGCTCCTGGCCGTGACGCGCGGGTTTCCGCAGCTGCGGATAGTTTCGGACGAGATTTACGACCATATCAGCTTCGGACCGGTGCCGGTACCGTCGTTGCTGGAGTGGCCCGACCCGCTGGAGCAGCATATCGTAATCAATGGCTTTTCGAAGTCGCTGGCGCTGGTGGGCTGGGGAGTGGGCTATCTGCTGGCGCCGCTTTCCCTGGCCGAGGCCTGCGCGGCGTGGCAGTTCACCACCTCGGCGGCCGTACCGGTGCCCAACCAGCTGGCCGCTCTGGCCGCCACTGAAAATGCCGCCGACATCACGGCCACCCTGCGGACCCGCCTGGCTCCGGCCCGCGCATTGCTGCTGCAAGCCCTGACGAACCTGCCGCAGGTAAGCTGCCCCGTGCCGGAAGGAACGTACTACGCCTTCCCTGATTTCACGGCCTACCTGGACCCCACCTTACCAGTGGCGCAGGCCTCCGCTCGTCTTTTTACCCAGTTGCGGCAGGCAGGGGTCGATCTGGTCGATGGGGCTACCTGCGGAGCCCCGGGCTTCGCCCGGATTTCCTGCGCCGTGCCGGAGCCTCTGCTCCGGGAAGCCTTACGGCGGTTGGCGGCGGCAATCAGCAGTTATCAATGAGCAGTTATCAATGAGCAATTATCAATGAGCAATTATCAATGAGCAATTATCAATGAGCAGTTATCAATGAGCAATTATCAATGAGCAATTATCAATGAGGAATTATAGCGGTTTCGCGAACGATGTGGCTGCCGGTCCGGCGGCTGCCAGCCGTCGGGCCGGTCGTCGTTGGCCCGGGACGTTCAACGTCCGCTCCCGGCGACCAATCCAGAGCAGCGGACACGGGGTATCCTGTTCATGAAACTGCTATATCAATGAGCAATTATAGCGGTTTCGCGAACCGTATAGACCAGCTAGTGGGGCCTACGCAAGGAACCCTATACAACCCTATTGCCTTGATTTACGCACCCGGGTGGCGGCCGCCTGCCACCAGCCCGGAGCCCGCCAGGCCGCCGTCGCCGAGCGTTTCGGAGTGAGCGCGGGCTTTATCAAAAAACTGCTGCGCCACGAGCGCGAAACCGGCTCGCTGGCTCCCAAACCGGCCAGTGGGGGGGCGGGCGCGCTACCTGGATACGGCGGCCCAGGCGTGGCTGGTAGCCTATGGGGGCCAGCAGGCTGATGTCACCCTGGCTGAGTTGAACCAGGCCTGGCAGGCCCAGGGCGGGCGGCCCATCGGCCAGACCTGTCTCTGGCGGGTGCTGGACGAGCACGACCTGCGGCGAAAAAAAAAGTTGTCCCGCCAGCGAGCATGATACGCCCCGCGTCGTCGCCCTGCGCCACGATTTTGTCGAAACAGTCGCCCAGCACTATGATACGCGCCGGTTTCACTTTCTGGACGAAACCGGCTTGCGCCTGGATGCGGGCCGCCGCTACGCCCGCGCCGTGGGGGGGCAGCGGGTGGGGCAAGCCGTCCCGCTCAAGCGGGGGGCTCGCTCACGCTCATTGGGCTGCTCTCGTGCCAGGGACCGGAAGCCGGGCAACTCTTCGAGGGCGCGCTCAACTACCCGCGCTTTGCCCTGTATGCGGGCTATTGTCTGGCTCTTGTTCTGCGGCCGGGCGATGTGCTGGTGCTCGACAACCTGCCCGTGCACAAAATAGGGGGCCTACGGGAGCGGTTGGCCGATCGGGGCGTACAGGTGCCATTTTTGCCACCCTACTCGCCCGATTTTACCCCGGTTGAGCAGGCCTGGAGCAAGCTCAAAACGGCCTTGCGCACGGCCCGGGCCCGCAGCCGGCAAGCCCTGTAAGAAGCGGTGCAGGCTGCCGTGGACTGGATTACCAGTACCGCTGCCCAGCACTGGTTTAATCACTGTGGCTACTGCGTCCAGATAGCCTGAAAAAGGATAAACGGTTCACGGAACCACTGTAAGGTAAACCAGGAGGCTGTTGATCGCCAATGCCCCACCCTTTTTGATGCTTTCCTCGTTGGCCAACGTAGCCACTGGCGGGTACGCGCTACGCCTGCCCACGGCGGCTGGCACCGTGACCATGCCCCTGGTGGTGCAGTAACCCGGAAGCAATTCAAACCGAAAGAGCCCCGGCCGCTTGCCCGGCCCGGGCTCTTTTGGCGTCTACCGCAATTAGGGTAGGGCGTAGGGTAGGACGTAGGGTAGTCGGCTCGGAACTTTGGTAGTGGCTAATAACGGCCCTGCCTGTCGTTGAGTGGCCCTAAAAGGCAGGCTTCTGATACCCAGTAAAGAACCAGGGAACAGGATTTTACCCTGCCACCTGTTTCTGACTGCTTATCTGGTAATGAGCAAGTGTTTCACCCACGGTTACCGCTTTGTTAGGGCGGCCGATTTTCGCATTCCCTATGAAAAAACCTTACCCTTCCGCGCCTATCGGCGGCTCTTGGTATGCCGTGGGGCTGCTGGCGCTGCTGCTGGGCCTGGCTGCCCCCGGTCGGGCCCAGGTGTTTTACCTCACGGCGGGCAGCGGCGGCAGCAATCCCGGCGGCACCACCACCAGCGACGACGCCTTGACGCGCATCGACTACGACGGCAACAACCCCGTGGTCATCGCCTCGGCCATCACCGGCTCGCCTTTCCTGCTGGCGCTCGACGGCGACGCTACCCGTGCCTTCATCTACGAGTCGGTGCCCGCTAACCGCTCCATCAAGGTGCTGAACATGAGCACCGGCGCCCTCATTCGCTCCTTCGCGGTGAACGGCGCCGTGACGGCCATCCGCTACGACGCGGCGGCTGACTACCTCTACTACCTCACCGCGGGCCCCGACGACGCGGTGGTGGAAGCCGCCGACGCGCTGAGCCGCGTGCGTGCCGACGGCACCGGCACCCAGGTGCTCAAGCCGTCGCTGGCCGCGGCCCCGCAGCTGCTGGCGCTGAACGTGGGCGGCGGAGAGCTGTATTTCTACGACGACGCCCCCGGCGCGCGGGTCATCAACGCCCTGGACTTTTCGAGCTATGCCCCGACGCGCACCACGGCCGTGACGGAGCGGGTGACGGGGCTGGAGTACGACCGGGGCTCGAACTTCATTTACTACCTCACGTCCGGCGTGTCGAACGCCCAGAACGCGGCCGACGCCCTCCGCCGCTTTCGGCCCGACGGCAGCGGCGCCGCCGTGGTGGCCTCGTCCGTTACCAACTCGCCGCGGCACCTGGGGCTGGATGCGGGCAACAACCGGGCATTTATTTACGAAGGGCAGACCGTAAGCCGGGGCATTCGGGTGATAAGCCTGACCAGCGGGGCGCAAATCGGCAACTACCCCGTTGGCAACGACATCACGGCCCTGGCCACGCCCACGGTGGCCACCGTGGTGACGGCCGCCGCCAGCGCCCTCACCTCGACTTCGGCTACCCTCGGCGGCACCGTGACGCAAACCGGCGGCGCGGGCGTCACCGAGCGCGGCGTGGTGTACAGCGCCACCAACGCGGTGCCGGCCATTGGCAGCGCCGCGCAGCTGGTGCTGGGCAGCGGCACGGGCAGCTTTTCGGCCACCGCGTCGGGGCTCACGCTTTCCACCACTTACTACGTGCGGGCCTACGCCATCAGCACGGCCGGTACGGCCTACAGCAGCGTGGTGACATTCACCACCACCGGCCCCGTGGCCATCTGGAACGGCAGCGTGAGCACCGACTGGTTCGACGCCAATAACTGGACCGGGGGCGTGCCCACCCCGACGCTCGATGCCCGGATTCCGGCCGGGGCCCCGCGCTACCCGCTGCTCACGACCGGCGTACCCACGGCCAAAACCCTGACCCTGGACGCCGACGGCCAACTGAACCAGAGTGGCGCCACGCTCGATTTGAAAGGCGCCTTCGTCACCAATGGTGCCTACACCGCTACCGGCGGCACGGTGGCGCTGAGCGGACCGGCCCCACAGGCCGTGGGTGGCGCCCGCGAGGCCCGCTTCTGGAACCTGAGCGTGGGCGCCGCCGGAGCCGTGCTGAGCGGGCCGGCCGCCCTGCAGCGGGTGCTGACCCTGGGGGCTAACCTGAGCACCAACGGTAATGCTTGCACGCTGCTCTCCGGGCCGGGCGGCACGGCGCTGGTGGTAAACAGCAACGGGGTAGTAAACGGCGACGCCATCGTGCAGCGCTACCTCGACCCCAGCCTGAACCCGGGCCTGGGCTACCGCCACTACAGCGCGCCGGTACAGAGTACGACGGTAGCCGACCTGGCTACCTCGGGCTTCTCGCCGGTCGTAAATCCGGACTACAACACGCTGGGCAACACGGTTAACCCATTCCCCACGGTGTTTGGCTTCGAGGAGACGCGCATTACGAACACCAGCGCGGCCACCCAGGGCTTCGACTACGGCTTCTTCTCGCCTACCAGCCTGGGCTTGACGCTGGCCCGCGGCCGTGGCTACACGGTCAATATCAACGCCAGCGAGAAAGTGGCCCTGCAAGGGACGCTCAACACGGGCACCATACCGGTTGGCTCACTCACCCGCGGCCCCGAGGCCAACTCGGGCTGGCATCTGCTGGGCAACCCCTACCCGGCTCCGTTGGCCTGGAATCAAGTCCGCCTAAGTCTGCCTACCGGCGTGATTGACGCTGTTTACGTCTACAAGTCCAACGGCATCTACGACGGCACCTACCAGTTCTACCAGAATGGCTTCGGCACCTTGCCTGACGGCCTGATCGGCTCGATGCAGGGCTTTTTTCTCCGCGTGTCGCAGAATGTACCTGCGTTCAGCTTCCTCAATAGCTGGCGCGCGACGAGCTACCAGAACCCGAGCTTTAACCGCACCACGGCCGAAACCCGGCCCGTTGTGCAGCTGGATCTGGTCTCGGCCCAGGGCACGCACGAGCCCACTTACGTGTACTTCGAGCCAGGCGCTACGGCGGGCCTCGACGACCACTACGATGCCGCCAAGCTGCTCAACACCACCGGCCTGAACCTGGCCTCGGGGGCGGCCGGCACCCAGCTGGCTGTCAATGGCCTGCCGCTGGTCCATGCCGCCACCATTGTGCCGCTGACCGTCGGTGTTCCGACGACGGGCACCTATTCCTTCCAGACGGCTTCACTGCTGAACCTGGCCACCACGGCCGTATCCCTGCACGACGCGCTGACCGGCCAGCAGATCAACCTGCGCCAGCAGCCGAGCTACTCCTTCTCGGCCAGCAACGCGGCGCTGATCACGGGGCGCTTCACGCTGCACTTTGGCCCACTGCGGCCCACGGCCACCACAAACGGCTTCACGGCCGCCAGCGTGAGCCTGTATCCCAACCCGGCGCACAGAAGCTTTACGCTGCTGGTACCCGCCGTTGGTGGCACTTCGCAAGCGCAGGTGACGCTGCACAACGTGCTCGGGCAGGCCGTGCGCACCACTACGCTGGCGCTGCCCGCGGCGGGCGCCCAGACGAGGGTAGACGTACGGAACCTGCCCGGGGGCGTGTATGTGCTGCGCGTCACGGCGGGAGCGGCTACCATCACCAAACGGGTCGTGGTTGACTAACACCCCGACCGGTACCGGCCTGGCGGCCTTGTGCAGCCAGGCCCGGTAGCCCCGGTTTCTTTTCTGCTTCTTTTCCTTCCTTCTGATGAAACAGTTTCTTACCCCAGTTTTAGTCGTTGGGCTGCTACTGCTCGCCAGCGCGACCACCCAAGCCCAGGGCCCGGGCAGTGGCGGCCCCCGGCCCGGGGCAACCGCTGTGCCCATCGATGGCGGCGCCAGCCTGCTGCTGGCCGCCGGGGCGGCCTACGGCCTGCGCCGGCTGCGCACCACCAAGTAGGTTCCGGGCCCCGGCGCGGCCGCCGGCCCCAACTCCGTTCATATTCCTTTCCCCCAAAGCCTCTGGGGAAGTACCCTTGTCCTTACCCAAATCTTGAGCGGGCTTGCCCGGATGTACTTCACGCCGGGTCCCGCAGGGGGAAAGCGCGGTATCTCGCCGGGCCAATCAGCAAAACCACGACGGAACCCGGTGCTTTCCCCCTGCGGGACCCGGCGTGCAGGACTTACGCAAACCCCTATTCACCAAGCCCCGGAGGGACGGCCTGTCGGTAGCAACTGCCTGAAATAAAAGAATGGAGTACCAGAGGGGCGGCACTTGCCAGAACGGCAGCCGGATGCCGTCCCTCGGGGGCTGGCAAACTGCGCAGGGGCGTAAGTCCTATGCGTGAAAGCTGGGGTGGTCTGGTTAAGTACGTAGTGGGCCATATTTATTTAGAAGCTGTTTGAGTTAGTTTTGTTGGATGCAAGCAGCCTCCATTTCAGCCGTTCGGAAACGGTATA
>NZ_BAABDJ010000034.1:0-29713 GCF_039539565.1 Hymenobacter fastidiosus
GCGCGTCCGTAGCGCCTGGCGGGCCTACGCGCCCGATAAACTCACCAACCAAGTCGAATAAGGTCTACTATGAAGCGAATTTTCCTCGGCCTGCTGGTGCTTCTGCTCCTGGCCGGCTTTGGCTGGCTGGGCTACTATTTCTGGAAACAGGCCAACACCGACCCCATCACCTACAAAACCGAGACGCCCTTCATCACCGACATCGTGAAGAAGACCGTGGCTACGGGCAGCATTGTGCCGCGCCGGGAGGTGCAGATCAAGCCCCAGGTGTCGGGTATCGTGGAGGAGCTGTACGTGGAAGCCGGGCAGCCGGTGAAGGAAGGCCAGCTGCTGGCCCGCATCCGGACGGTGGCCAACGCGGGCAACGTGAACAACGCCCAAAACAGCATTCAGGCCGCCCGCGTGGCCCTCGAAACCAGTCAGATGGAGTTGGAGCGCCAGCGCCCGCTGTTCGACCAGAAGGTTATTGCCGCCCAGGAATTCAACCGCCTGCTGGCCGACGTGCGGGCCCGGCAGCAGGCCCTGAACGCCGCCGAAAACGACCTGCAGATTGCCCGGCGCGGGGCCTCGCGCAATACCGGGGGCGCTTCCAACCTGGTGCGCTCCACCATCACCGGCCTGCTGCTCGACGTACCGATTAAAGTGGGCTCGTCGGTAGTAGAGCGCAACAACTTCAACGAGGGTACTACCATCGCGGCCGTTGCCGACATGAAAAGCCTGGTGTTCGAGGGTAAAATCGACGAGAGCGAAGTGGGCAAGGTGCGCGAAGGCATGGACCTGAACCTGACCATCGGGGCCCTGGAAAACCAGGCGTTTCCGGCCACGCTCGAATACATCGCGCCCAAGGGCCTGGCCGAGGAAGGGGCTATTAAGTTTCAGGTGCGGGCCCGGCTCAAGCTCCAGCCCGGCCAGTTTCTGCGGGCCAACTACTCGGCCAACGGCGACATCGTCCTGGGCCGCCGCAGTAAGGTACTCGCCATCCGCGAAAGCCTGCTGCAGTTCGGTAAGGTGAATAAGGACAGCATCTTCGTGGAAGTGGAAACCGCGCCCCAGCAGTTTCAGAAGCGCCTGGTCAAGACCGGCCTGTCCGACGGCATCAACGTGGAAATAACCTCGGGCCTGGCGAAAGCCGACAAGGTGAAGGTGCTCGGCCCGCCGGCGGAAGGCGAGAAGAAAGAGTAAGAAGCTGAGAAGACTTGTTCCCGAACAAGCAATAATGAAAAAAGAACATCATGCTTCATCTGGCGTCCGCGCAGCCGAAGCATCTCTACCGCATTAGTAATCAATGCTACGGCAACAAAGCGGTAGAGCTGCTTCGACTGCGCGGACGCCAGATGAAGCATGACCGATGACAAAAGATAACGGCCCAACCCTACGCGGGGGTGGGCCGTTATCGTTCTCCCGCCTTACCTGTTCCTCCTGCTTATGCGTCCCCAGCCTTTTACGCTCCACTTTAATCCTAAGCTCAGCCTCAATGCTTCCGGCAAGCACGTACGCGACGGCCTGTCCACGGTGCTCTGCACGGGCGAAAACCTGTGGCTGAGCTGCGACGAGCGTACCAGCGTGGAGCGCCTGCGCCTGACGGGCCCGCAGGAATACGGCCACCACACCTCGTATTCGCTCGCCGAGCTGCTCGATCTGCCCGCCGATGCGGAAAGCGAAATTGATATTGAAGGACTGGCTTCCACCGACCACTATCTGTGGCTGATTGGCTCGCACAGCCTCAAGCGCAAGCAGCCCGACCCGGACCACGAAAACGTAGCCAAGCAGATTGCCAAGCTGGCGAAAGTGGAAAGCGACCCGAACCGCTACCTGCTGGCCCGCATTCCGCTGCTGCTGAACGAGAAAACCGGCGACTTTGAGCTGCATAAAACCGCGCCCCACCCGACCAGGGCCAACGAAACGTTGCAGGCGGCCCAACTCCACGGCGACGACGACTCCAACGAGCTGATGGACCTGCTGGCCCAGGACCCCCACCTCAAGCCCTTCATGGCCCTGCCCGGCAAAGACAACGGCTTCGATATCGAGGGGCTGGCCGCCACGCCCGATGGCCGGCTGTTCGTGGGGCTGCGTGGTCCGGTGCTGCGCGGCTGGGCCCTGGTGCTGGAGCTGCTGCCCGAGTTCGATAAGCACGGCCGCCTGCGTCTGGGCAAAATAGGAGGGGAGCAGAAGTACTACAAAAAGCACTTTCTTGACCTTGGGGGCATGGGCCTGCGCGAGCTGCGCCTTTCCGGCGACGACCTCTACCTGCTGGCCGGCCCCACCATGGACCTCGACGGCACCATTGCCGTGTACTGCTGGCCCAACGCGCTGAACCAGGCCGAAGACAGCCTGATCGGCCCCGACAAAATCCGCCGCTACTTCGACGTGCCCCACGGCCACGGTCCTACGGCGGGCAAGGACAAAGCCGAGGGCATGGCCATGCTCGACGGCAACCAGGTGCTGATTGTGTTCGACAGCCCCACCGACGCCCGCAAGCCTGCCGCGCAGCAAGTGGTAGCCGATGCCTTCCGGTTGCCGAAACCCTAGCCTGCTTCCCCCGTCCCGACTTGCCATTCGCTCCGGGCATAACCGCGCCGGGTGATTCGTTGTTGACCCCGGACTAATACCGCGCGCTTTGCGGTGCTCTGTTCCTGCCTTGCCTATGTCTACCCCCTTGCTCCAGACGCCCGAAACCACGCACCGCATTCATTTTCAGGACTGCGACATGCTGGGTCATCTCAACAACGCCCGCTACCTCGACTATTTCCTCAACGCCCGTGAGGAGCATACCACCCAGCACTATGCCCTCAATCTGGGGGAAATGGCCAAAGTGGAAGGTGCCGGCTGGGTGATTACCAAGCACCATCTGGCCTACCTGCGCCCCGCCAACCACGGCGAAATCGTGCGCATCCGCACCCAGCTTATTCACTACGACAACTCTAATCTGGTGGTGGAGATGCTGATGCTCAGCGAGGACGGCAGCCGGCTGAAAGCCGTGCTATGGTCAGAAATGGCTTTCGTGCGCGTAGCCACCGCTACCCGTACCGACCACTCCGCCGCCCTGATGGAGATGCTCGATCAGCTTGATGTCGAAGATGTGAACTACGACCCCGATGGGTTCGATGAGCGGGTGAAGCACCTGCGCAAGCAGCTCAAGCGCGACCGGAAGGAGGAATAATGCACCAACCCGGGTCGGCGGACTGCGTTAAGAGAAAGCCGGTTTCGCCCCGCGGAGCTGGCGTTTCGCTTTCCGTACTATTCTTTCCTAAACCCCCGACGACATGAGCATCTTCAGCAGCGACAGCCTCAAAGGCAAGAAAATAGCCATCCTCGCCACCGACGGCTTCGAGCAGTCCGAGCTGGACGACCCCAAGAAATTCCTCGAGGGCGAGGGCGCCGAAACCCACGTTATTTCCCTGAAAAGCGGCTCCATCAAGGGCTGGGACGGCCCGGCCAAAGACTGGGGCGACAAGGTGAGCGTTGATAAGGTTATCGGCGACGCGCAGGTAGCCGACTACGACGCGCTGGTGCTGCCCGGCGGGCAGATAAACCCTGACGTGCTGCGCACCGAGCAGTCGGTGGTAAGCTTCATCGGCGAGTTTGTGCGCTCCGGCAAGCCCGTGGCCGCCATCTGCCACGGCCCCTGGACATTGATAGAAGCCGACGTGGTGCGCGGCAAGAAAATGACGAGCTGGCCCAGCCTCAAAACCGACCTCACCAACGCCGGTGCCCATTGGGTGGATGAAACGGTCGTTGTCGACGGCAACCTTATCACCAGCCGCAACCCGCAGGATATTCCCAACTTCAACGAGAAGATTAAAGAAGCCCTCACCAAGGTGTCGGTGCAGGCGTAGCGGCCGGCATTATTGCTCCGTAAGCTCTCCGCTGGCTGCAGGGCCGGCGGAGAGCTTTTTTGGGCCCAAAGATTACGGCACCAGGTTCAGCAGCCGCCCGGCGTACTGGTGGTAGACGAAGTAGAAGCTCACGTCGAACAGTAGCAGGAAACCGCCCTGCAGCCACAACGAGCGCCCAAACCCCCGCAGGCGTTGCGGGCGCTGGGCAGTGGTCAGGGCGCGGGCGCGGAGCCAGCTGCCAATAGTCAGGTAGGCCACATCGAGCCCCGCATTCAGCAGCAGAATCTTTTCGAAGTCAAACTGCGCCGCCAGGCTGTCGGCCAGCGTCAGGCCCGCCACCTGGTTGGGGTGGGCCCGGAGCATCCCCACCACGGCCAGCACGGCATTCACGATATTCCAGCCCACGTTCATCTGGTGGAAATAATGCATTTCGGCGCGCCGGTCGGTCTGGGTCAGCCAGTAGCCGCTTACCAGCAGATTCAGCAGGGCCCAGGTGCCCAGCACGGCCATGCCCCGTTCCGCCAGCAGCTCACGGCCGTGGTTAAGGGCAGACAAATCAATAACCGGCAGAAGGGGCATAGGGAGCCGTATAGGGCTAAGGGTGGCAGAATCTAGCCATAAAAAAAGGAAGCCCGCAGGCTTCCTTTTTTTATGAACCAAGTAACCGGTTTAGCGGGCGAAACCAATACCCACGTAAAGCTGAAACAGGCTGTTTCTAATGTTATCAAGGGCTTTGCCACCAGTTACCGTAACCTGGTTGTTGATGACGTCGGCAAAGCCCGCCGTGTAGCGGGCGCCTATGCGGGCGGGGCCCACGCGGCCTTCAACGCCGGCGGCAACGCCGTAATCGAGGCTGTTGTAGCTGTAGCCGTATATATTGCCTTCGTTGGCGATTTTGCGCTCCTTGCCATCTTCCGTTACTTTGGTCAATAAGGCTACCTGAGGCCCAACGTGGAGGCTTACATTATCGAGGACATTGAATACCAGCAATACCGGCACCTGCACGTAATCCAGGCGCCGCTCTTTTACAGTAGTGGTAGTAGAGCCGTTAGTATAAGTCGAGGTGCCTTGGAAGCCCTGGCGGCTGTAGAGCAGTTCGGGCTGAACCGAAAACTTGTCGCTGAAGCCGTACTGGCCATATACTCCGGCGTGAAAGGCTTTGTAGTTGGAGCCGTCGGTATAGTTTTTCTTGTTGTCGCCGTATACGTCCGACAGGTTGAAGCCGCCTTTTACACCGAAACCAGTATTACGCGAGTCATGACCACCGGAGCCGCCGGCATAGTCGGAAGAAGAGCGCGGGCCAATTTTGCCGGAGTCCTGGGCCAAGGCGGAAACACTGGCTAAGGCCAACGCGAGGAGTAGGGTGATTTTTTTCATGACAAAAAGCAGTTTTTTAATCGGGAGTGAGTCCGCCCCTGATCGGGCGGAGTTATACAGTGGTAAGGCGCTATACTTTGCCCCGAAGAGAAAGTTGCGCCCAAGGCCAGCCCCGGCAAAAAAAACTTACGGGCGTAAGTCGAATATCTGGGCGCGGCCCGTATCTTTGGCCCTTTCCGGCCGCCACCAGAAGTGTATGATGGGATATTAGCTCAGTTGGTTCAGAGCACTACCTCGACAAGGTAGGGGTCACTGGTTCGAGCCCAGTATGTCCCACTTAGTATACTAACGCAAACGCAGTTACTCCCCCGGGTGGCTGCGTTTGCGTTAGTATTCCTTCCGAAAGGTCCGCCGGCCTCCGTAGCAAAGCCGGGCAATTCGTGCCCGCGTGGAAATCACCGTTAAAAAAGCCCCGAAGCATGGCTTCGGGGCTTTTTGTTCTTTAGCATTCCGGGGCCACCGTTCGCCCCCGGCTCTACTAAAGAAGAACAGGGCCGGGCAGCTGGTTTCGGGCCGCCAGCTCTGCCGGCTTACTTAGAATCTGGCCGTGACGCCAAGCTTCAGGTAGTTCATATCATACCCCACTTCGGTGAAGGCCCCGAGGTTATCGGTCAGGAAATAGCGGGCCCCCACGAAAATGCCGGAAGTCACGTAAGCGTTACTGTTGGAGTAGCCTTGCAGCTCGGTTACGGTATCGAAGTACGTGTCTTTCCTCCTTTGCAGGCGTAGCCCCAGGCTCACCCCGCCGTAGGTATCCAGCTTCGGGTTGTTGAGGATATTATAGTGGTAGGTCCCCCGGGCCGACACCAGGATATTCGTCCAGCTGGCTTTGTAGCTCGTGCCCGGGTAATCGTAGTGATACCCTTTGTAGCCGATCAGCCCGCCGATACCAATAGTACCGGGCCCCACGCCTTCTATAAAGCCGTGCTCGACGGATAAACTCATCGCCGGCGTCGATTTAACGGTGCCGTAGTACCCGTAGCCCAGCCCCAGCCCTACGCCCAGGTTAACCATCGTGGTGCCTTTGCGAAACAATTCGCCTTCGCTGGCCGCCGGCAGAACTGACGCTAACGCTGCGGTAACGGGGGACGGCTCGGCCGCCGCTGGTGCCGGTACTGCTACCGCAGCCGGCGCCGTCGCTTTAGGACTTGGGGAAGCCGGGCGCGCGGACTGGGTGGTGGGCTTCGCCGTGGCCTTCGGAATAGGCCGGGAAACCGGTGAGGAGCGTACCGGCGGGGCTGATTTGGCAGCGGCCGGCTTGGCCGCTGGGCGGCCAGCCGGTTTGGTTTGGGCCAGTGCCGCCGTCAGCGTGGTGAGCAACAGAAAGGAGGTAGCAAGCGTTTTCATAGACGGGGGTAATAGGAGCGCAGATAAGTTCTTCAGCAGTACAATTTATTCCTGAACTGATGCAAAGCTACTCCTCTGGCTCGCGGCGGTCAATTACATGATGATGTGAAAATGGCTGACTGGCCTGACGCGGTATATTTTCAAGCGCAAAACGCCCCGACCATAGCTGGCCGGGGCGTTTCGTTTCACCGATATAGGGGATGCTTTTACAGCGTCCGCTTCACTTCTTTTTCCTCGAAGCCTTCGATGTTGTCGCCTTCCTGCAGGTCGTTGAAGCCTTTCACCGAAATACCGCACTCGTAACCCTGGCGTACTTCCGACACGTCGTCTTTGTAGCGCTTCAGATCCTGGATTTCGCCCGAGTACACCACGATGCCGTTGCGCACCACCCGCACGCGGGTGCGGCGGACGAAGGAGCCTTCCGTTACCATACAGCCGGCAATGGTGCCCACTTTGGTAATGTTGAACACCTGCCGTACCTCGGCGTTGGCCACCACAATTTCCTGCACCGTCGGGGCCAGCATGCCTTCCATGGCATCCTTCACCTCGTTGATGGCATTGTAGATGATCGAGTAGAGGCGGATGTCGATCTGCTCCTGCTCGGCCAGCTTGCGGGCACTCTGCGAGGGCCGTACCTGGAAACCAATGATGATGGCGTCGGAAGCCGAGGCCAGCAAGACGTCGGATTCGGAGATGGCGCCTACGCCTTTGGCGAGGATGTTCACCTTCACTTCCGGCGTGCTCAGCTTCAGCAGCGAGTCGGAGAGGGCTTCTACCGAACCGTCCACGTCGCCTTTCACAATCACGTTGAGCTCCTTGAACGAGCCGATGGCCAAACGGCGACCAATCTCGTCCAGGGTGATGTGCTTCTTGGTGCGCATACTCTGCTCCCGCGAGAGCTGCTGACGCTGGGTGGCCAGCTCCCGGGCTTCGCGCTCGGTTTCCATCACCTGAATCTTATCACCCGCCTGCGGCGCGCCGGTCAGACCCAGCACCTGCACCGGCGTGGCCGGACCAGCCTGCTTCATCTTCTTGCCGCGGTGGTCGGTCATGGCCTTCACGCGGCCGTAGTGCGGCCCTGCCAGTACCACGTCGCCGACTTTCAGCGTTCCGGTCTGGACCAGTACCGTGGTTACGTAGCCGCGGCCTTTGTCCAGCATGGCTTCGATTACGGTACCTACCGCGTTGCGGTCGGGGTTGGCTTTCAGCTCCAGCAATTCGGCTTCCAGCAATACCTTCTCCAGCAAGTCTTCCACGCCGAGACCCGACTTGGCCGATACTTCCTGCGACTGGTACTTGCCGCCCCACTCTTCCACCAGGATGTTCATCGCCGACAGCTCCTCGCGGATCTTATCGGAGTTGGCACCCGCCTTGTCGATCTTGTTCATCGCAATAACGATAGGCACACCCGCCGCTTGCGCGTGGTTGATGGCTTCCCGGGTTTGCGGCATTACGGAGTCGTCGGCCGCAATTACTATGATGGCAATGTCGGTGACCTTGGCACCCCGGGCCCGCATGGCCGTAAAGGCTTCGTGACCGGGAGTATCGAGGAACGTAACGCGCTTGTTGGAAGCCGTCATCACGTCGTAAGCGCCGATGTGCTGGGTGATACCGCCGGCTTCACCTTTGGCTACCGTAGCATTGCGGATGTAGTCCAGCAGCGAGGTCTTGCCGTGGTCGACGTGACCCATGATGGTCACAATCGGGGCGCGGGAAACCAGGTCTTCCTCGTTGTCTTCGATGGTAATATCCCCATCCTCTTCCTCCGCCGACAGGAACTCCACGTCGTAGCCGAATTCGTCGGCTACCACCGTAATAGCTTCCGCATCGAGGCGCTGGTTGATGGAAATGAACATGCCCATATTCAGACACACCTTGATGACCTCGTTCACCGAAACGTCCATCAGCGAGGCCAGATCATTGGCCGAAATGAACTCGGTTACTTTCAGGATCTTGGCGTCGAGCTCGTTCTGAGCGCGCTGGGCTTCGCGGTCCTCCGCGCCGCCGGCCCGCTTGTCGCGGCGGTATTTGGCGCGGTTGTTCTGGTTGCCCCCGCGGCCGCCGCTGAGCTTGGCCAGCGTGGCCTTGATCTGCTCCTGAATCTGCTTGTCGTTCTGCTCGGGCGTATTGGCCGCACCGGGCGAGCCGGGGCCGATGGTAGGCCGCAACGTGCTGGGTGGCCGCTGGCCGGGAGCAGAGCGCGGGCCCTGACCCGGACCACCGGGGCGCTGGCCGGGACCGGCAGGACGGTTGCCCTGATAGCCAGTACCGGTTGCTGCCCCCGTTTGACCGGGTGTGGTAGGAGCACCAGCCGGGCCGGGAATGCGCTGACGTTTCTTTTTGTCGGGGCTCAGACCGCTCTTGCGAACATCAGACGAAGCCACCGGCCGGGCACCCCGGCCCCCGCGGCGCGAGGAATCCATGGGGAGCTCAATCTTACCGAGAACCGTGAGGCCTTTCAGCTGATCGGCTTTGGCAACGATAGTACCGGCATCTTCCGTTGGGGCCTCCCCGGCCGGAGCAGAGGAAACAGCCGCATCAGCAGCCGGGGCCGGGACTACGGCCGGCGCTGGCTGCGCGGCCACAACGGGGGCGGGAGCAGGCGCTGCTTTCGGCTCGGGAGCCGGAGCCGGTACGGCAATGGCTGCTACCGGAACGGGTGCTGGTTCCGGTGCTGGTGCTGGTGCTGCAGGTTTAGCTTCGGCTACCGGGACCGGCGCTGGTTTCGGCGCTGGCGCCGCAACCAGCGGTGCTTCCGCCACCGGGGCGGGAGCAGGGGCTGCTTTGGGCTCGGCAACCGGCGCAGGCGCGGGCGCTACGGCGACCGGGGCGGGCTTCGGTGCTACCGGCCGGCCTTTGGCATCCAGCTCGATTTTGCCCATCACTTTCAGGCCCGGTACTTTGGGCGTTTCAAGGATGGGTTCCGGGGCTGGGGCAGCCACCACGGGCTTCACTTCGGCTACGGGAGCAGCTGGGGCGGGCGCGGGGACGGGAACCACGGCGGGCTTGGGAGCCGAAGTCGGGGCGCTGACACTGGCTTTGACGGCCACCGGCTCGGGACGGGGAGTTGGGGCCGCTTCCTGCTCCGTCTGGCGCTTGGCCTGCGTAAGCTTGGTTGCTTCCATCTTGTCCTGAGCCGAGGAGGCGAACTCCTTTTCCAGCATGCCTACCTGTTCGGCAGTCAGCTTCGTGGTAGGTTTATTTTCTACCTGATGCCCTTTCTTAGCCAAGGTTTCGACAACCGTAGCCATTCCAATGTTCAGGTCTTTGGCTGCCTGTTGGAGCCGTTTAGGTGCTGCTTCCGCCATTCTATGCTCGCGAACGATACTCTTATTCAGATGCAAAGGTACTATATTAAATCTTGCCAGCCGGCGCTAAATCACGCCGGTTAGCATGATTCAGCGCCCTTGCCGTACCGGCCGCCGCGCAGTCATTGCGCGGCGCCGGAGTTTGGTGCTTCTTCTTCTGGTTCAGCTTCCGGATCAGCATCGTCAAATTCGTTGCGGATGATGCGGAAGACTTCCTCAACGGTGACGTCTTCGAGCTCCGTCCGGCGCACGATATCTTCTTTGCTGACGGCCAATACGGCGCGGCCGGTATCGAGACCAATTTTCTTGAGCTCTTCGAGAACCCAGGGCTCGATTTCGTCCTGGAACTCATCGAGGGCAATATCCTCGTCGTAGTCGCCGGCTTCGCGGAACACGTCGATTTCCATGCCTACCAACCGGGAGGCCAGCTTAATGTTGGCCCCGCCCCGGCCGATGGCCAGGCTTACCTGGTCGGGTTTGAGGAACACCGAAACCCGGCCGGTTTGTTCATTAATGCGCATCGAGCCAATCTTGGCCGGCGACAGGGCGCGCTGAATGTAGAGCTCCAGGTTATCGGTATAGTTGATAACGTCGATGTTCTCGTTTTCCAGCTCCCGTACCACGGCGTGAATCCGGGAGCCTTTCATGCCTACGCAGGCCCCCACGGGGTCAATCCGGTCATCATAGCTTTCAACGGCTACTTTGGCTCGCTCGCCGGGTTCGCGCACAATGTTTTTGATGGTAATCAGGCCATCGTAGATTTCGGGTACTTCCAGCTCAAACAACCGCTCCAGGAACGCCGGAGCGGCGCGCGAGAGAATGATTTTGGGCGTGCCGTTGATGATTTCGACCCGGTGAACCACGGCCCGCACGGTGTCGCCCTTGCGGTAGCGGTCCTTCGGAATCTGCTCGCCTTTGGGCAGCACCAGCTCGTTTTCGTCCTTGTCGAGAATCAGCGCCTCGCGGCTCCACACCTGGTAGACTTCGCCGGTCACGATTTCGCCCACCTGATCCTTATACTGCTGGTAGAGGTTGTCGCGCTCCAGATCTTTCACGCGCTGAATCAGCGTCTGGCGGGCCATCAGCACGGCGCGGCGGCCGAAATCCTCCAGCTTCACTTCCTCCGCTACCTGCTCGCCTACTTCAAAGTCAGCCTCGATTTTCTGGGCCTCGGTCAGCGGAATCTTGTCGAAATCCCAGATGTCCTCCGAGTCGTCGTCCACAATTTCGCGGTTGCGCCAGATTTCCAGGTCGCCCTTGTCCACGTTGAGGATGACGTCGAAGTTCTCATCCGTCGTGTACTTCTTCCGGATCATGGTACGGAACACGTCCTCCAGGATGCTCATCATCGTGGGACGGTCAATGTTCTTGGATCGGGCGAACTCGGCGAACGATTCGATTAGGACGTTGCTGTTCATAAACGCTGATTTGAAGCTGATTTTTTCTGATTCCACCAATTCTAAAACTGACCCGCTTCCTTACGCCTTCCCTGGCCCGCGTACCCGGCTGGGAAGACGACAGACCAATCAGCGAAATCAGTGAAATCAGGTTAAAATCGGTGCTTATTTAAACGAAATGACTACCCGCGCTTCCTTGATGTCGGCGAACGGCACCAGTACGGCGGGCAGGATACTTTTCTTGGTTTTCACCTTTACCTCTTCGGCCAGCTGCACTCCTTCGGCTTCCACCGCTTCCATGGTGCCGGTTTTCTCGGTGCCATCGGTGAGGGTCAGTTTCAGGGTGCGGCCGGTATGGCGGGCATACTGGCGCGGGTCGGTCAGGGGCTGGTCGGCCCCGGGGGAGGTGACTTCGATGGTGTAGCTGGCTTCTTCCCCGTACGCTTCGTCGATGCGGTGGGCCAGCCGGCGGCTGACTTTGGCGCACTGATCGATGCCCAGGCCTTCCTCACTGTCCAGAATAGCCGTGACTTTGGGTCGGATGGCCGAGTCGGAGATGGTGAGGTCGATGACGAAGACGTTCAGGTCAGTGATACTGTCCTGAAGCATTTCGGCAAGGCGGGCACGTTCGAATTTCATGGAGACTTGAACCGGGTGATAAAAGAAAGAGGGGACGTAGCGTCCCCTCTTCACCTTCAGAATACTGCGCAAATATACGGCGGGGAATTGCCGAAAGCAAGCCGGGCCATGGGGCCGGTGGCTGATCCTATCAGGTGGGGGCCCAAGCAGTAGCTGGGGGCCCAAGGGCTTTCCCCCAAAAGATCCGGGGTGATACCCGCGGGACTCCGGCCCCGCCTAGTCAGCGAAGCCAGTCTGTTAGGGCCCCGGATATTGAGTTGGTGGATTGGGAAAGCCGGCTGCTTGGCACCCCCTTATTGCCGTTTCACCTGCACCCAGCCCCGGGCCTGCCGGCCGTCGGTATCGATCAGGTAATAGTAGTACACGCCATCGGGCAGGTTTGCCCCGCGCCAGTCGTTGCGGTAGGTGGCGGTTTCAAACACCTTGTTGCCCCAGCGGGTGAACACCTGGAGCCGGGCGGGCAGGCAGCTGAAGCGCGGCCGGAACGACTCGTTGAGGGAGTCCCCGTTGGGGGTAATGATATTGGGTACGAAAACCTCCCCTACCACCACGGGCGCAAATTGCGTCACCACCTCGCACCCGGCGTAGCGCGCCGTGAGCTGCACCAGGTAGTTGCCGGGTTCAGTAAAGGTATGCGTCGGGCCGGCCGCAGTAGAGGTACTGCCGTCGCCGAAGGTCCAGAGGTAGCTGCCGCCGGGCAGCCGGGGTGCGAAGGTGCAGGTAAATGGCGCCAGGCCCGTGAACTGGGGGGCGGACTGGCACTCGGGCACGTTGAGGGCGACGTTGGCGGTGGGGGCGGGGGCCAGCACAATCTGCCGGGTATCGGAGTTGGTGCAGCCGTCTTCCACGACGGCGTAGCGCAGCGTCAGAATGGCACCCAGGTTGTTGGTGTTGGGAGGGGTGAAAAAGCCTCCGGCCGTTACGCCCGGGCCGCTCCACGTACCCCCGGCAGGTTTGGCCGCGCGGAGCTGGAACGCCTGAAACTGGTCGGCACACAGCGTGGTGTCGGGGCCGGCCGTTACGTCGGGGAGCTTTTTGACGACCACGGTCTGGGTGGCCGTACTGCACCGGATGGTGTCGTTCAGCGCGTAGAGCAGCGTGAAAGTGCCTACTCCGGCCGTGGCGGGATTAAAGGTAGTCCCCGAAACACCGGGCCCGCTGAACGTGCCGCCCGGTGGGGTGGCCACCAGCGGAAGAGCCGCCCCATCGACGCATACTGATGGCAGGGGCGCAAACGTAGCCGGTACCTCCGGGGTCACGGTTACGCGCAGCTGCCGGCGGCTGATGCAGGTGCCGGTGGAGGCCACGGAATACGTCAGGACATTCCCTCCCAGCAGGGCTGGCGCAGGGGTGAACTGGTAGCCGCCGCCGGGCCGCAGCGTTACGCCGGGCCCGGTCCAGGTGCCGCCGGCCGGCGTCCCGCCCAGCAGGATAGGCTCCCGGCCGACGCATACGTAGCGGTTGGGGCCGGGGTCGGCCAGGCGCTGGCCGAAGTCGATTTTGAAAGCCGCGTTGTTGCAATTGGTGCTCCGGTTGGTGCCGGAATAGGTGTTCACGCCGCCCAGGACCGGAAAGCCCGAGCTGCCGCCGCAGCCGCCACAGACGGCCTGGTACACAATGCCGCGCTTGTCGAAGCGGGAAGTGCCGCCGTCGACGTGCTCCCCGCTGCTGCCGCCGACTTCGCCGAAAAAGGTTGCGTATTCCAACGCCCGCATTCCCGGGGTAAACTGAGCCAGGTAAAAGTCGGAGCCGTCGGAGCTGCGCTGGATGGCCCCGGCCGTAACGGGGAAAGCGGCAATGCTCTGCGGGTTGTAATTCACCTGGCCGCCCCAGCCACACACGTAGATCCGCTCACAGTCGTCGACCAGAAACGCGGTGGGGGAAATATGGGGTGCCGATCCACCCGAAGGAGCCACCCCGAAGGTAGTGGAGTAGAGGCTGGTGGATAAGGTGCGATTCAGCTTCTGAATGAACTGCCGCGCGTTGGGCACCACGTACAACCCCGGCGTGAAGGGGTAGCTGCCGGCGGTCTGGCCCAGTAGATAAACGTCATTAGCCGCGTCGAGCTGGAGGAAATAGGCCTGATCGGTAGCGGTAGTACCAATGTAGGAGGCCTGCAGCAAGGTGTTGCCGCCATCGCTCAGGTGAGCCACGAACCCATCGGTGCCCCCGTTGGAAGTGGGGTGGAAGCTGCCGGGGGTGGCGGGAAAATCAGCGCCCATAGTGCCACCGCTGACGTAGACCGTCCGGGCCGCGTCAATTTGAATGGAGTAGGCCGCATCGGGGCTGGTGCTGCCCAGAAATGTACCCCAGAGCAGCGTGCCCAGGTTGTCGGAGAGCTTGCAGACCACGGCATCAGTACTGCCCCGGAGCGTGGTCTGAAAGCCGCCGGGTACCGGAAAGTCGAGGCTGGAGGTAGAGGAAGCAATATAGACGTTGCCGCTGCCGTCCGTTACAACGTCGCCGCGAAACTGGTCGCCGTAGTTCTGCACCAGTCCGCCGCCGCTGGTGGGGGTGGCGCCCTGCAGCAAACCATCGGTGCCGGTGCCGCCCAGAAAAGTGGACGCCACCAGAGTGGTGCCCGCCGCGTTGAGTTTGGTTACCACCAAGTCGCTGCCGGCCGCATAGCGGATCCCCGACAGCGGCTCAAGGGCTGGCCCCCCGTTGAAGCGGCGGTCGTAGGCCGTGGCCGTCACGGGGTAATTGGCGGAGCCGGTGGAGCCCAGCACCACCAGTTCCCCCCGGGAGTTGACTACCAGGCTGTGGGGGCAGTCGGCTCCGCTGCCCCCCAGATAAGTGGCGTACAGCCGGGCCGCGGGGCCCGAGGTCGCCGTGTTGTACTTGATGATGGCCATATCCACGTTGCCACTGTAGCTCAGGCTGAAGGCCCCCGGACTGACGGGGTAGCCCGGGGCAAAGGCTATGCCACCGGAGTACATATTGCCCTGTGGATCGTAAGTGGCCGTAAAGCCCCAGTTGTCGGCCGTGGAGCCGGTGAAGGAGGAGAAAATAACGGTTGGGTCGATAATCAGCGGCTCGCGGTGGTTGTAGCGACCCAGGCGGAAAGAAACCGTAGTGCCCTGCAGCACAAACCGGCAGGCTACGGCTACCCGCCGCGCGCCGCGCTGCTGCCAGGCCCGGGGAGCCTGCTCCGTAACGAAGCCCACGGAAGTGCTGATAAGCAGATTGCCGTTTTGGAGCGCAAGCTTATCGGCTCCGGTGTAGCGCAGGCGGATCTGGTCGGGTTTGGCCCCGGGCTGCACCATAAAGTCGTACTCGAGCTGCTGGTCTGTGTTTTCGTAGAGCTGGGCCCCAATGCCGGGGTATACATCGGTGTAGCGCAGCCGGCGGAAGCCGCGCACGTTGCTGGCCCAGTGCCGCGGATCAGCGCCCAGAAAGTAGTTGCGGCGGTCGGCCGTCGGCTGCTCGGCGCTGAGGACCGGCTGAGGATTGGCCCCTTCAAAGGTGACGGAATAGGCGTGGCCGGGCAGCTGGTCGGAAGCCGGGTAGTGGTGGGCGTGGTGAGCCCGCAAAGCGACCGGACTCACCAAGGAGTAGGTGAAGCCGGTGGGCGCCACGAACAGCCGGCCGGCCGGCAGCGCAGCGACATAGTGGACGCGGGCGTCCCACTGCCCTTTGTTTTCGACAAACTCCAGGCTGGGCTCCGGTTGTTCGCGGACCGCGCCGGTCGCCGTGGTGACTAACGATGAGAAGACCAGCGGCAGAAAAAGAAAATAGCGAAGCGTAGAAAGTAGCATTCCAGGAATAAGAAAATGAGGCAAGCAATTTACACCGAAAAGACCACCTCCCCCTCAGGCGCAAACCCGGCTGAGATTGGGTTCCAGCCGTAAGTTCTACCTTTGTCCGCCTCTTTGCCCCGGCTCCTCTCCCGTGCGTCGCTCCTTTGCTTTCAAGTGTACTCTGCTCGTTATCGGGTGGCTGCTGGTCGCCATTGCCAGCCTGCAGATTCCAGCGCGGACGTTCTGGCCCGGGGTTTTCGTCGCTCTTTCCCTGCCCGTAGCGCTGGGGTTGAATCTGTTGGCGGCGGGCTACTGGCTGCTGCGCAGCTGGCGGGTGGCTATCCTGCCCATTGTGGTAGCCGGGCTGACGTGGACCCACTTCCAGCGGGGGCTGGCCCTGCATCCGCTGCGTCAGGCCCCCGCGGCCAACCTTCCCGGGCCGCGGGTGCGGCTGCTCAGTGCCAACGTGCGGGTCTTCAACGTCTACAAGCACCTGCACGCCGAAGATCCTGACTCGCCCGATAAAATGATCCGGTGGGTGGCTTCCAACCCGGCCGACGTAATCTGCCTGCAGGAGTTCTACAACGAGCCGCGCAAGACGAAACGGGATAACAACCGCATGAGCACGACGGAGCGCATCGGCCGGCAGACCGGCCGCCAGGCATTTGTATCCACAACGCTGACGAACTGGATGGGCGCCGAGTTTGGCCTGGCCATCTTTTCGCGCTACCCGATCGTGCGGCGCGGTACCATTGCTTTCGGCCGCCTCACCCAGAACCACGCGATGTACGCCGATGTGAAGCTCCCCGGCGGCGATACTATCCGGGTGTTCAATTTCCATCTCCAAAGCATGAGCATGGAGGAAAAGGACATCGTGGACAGCTATTCGAGCAAGGCGGGGCTGCAGGCCAAAGGGCTGGGCCTGATGCGCCGCTTTAAGCGCGGCGCGGTGGCGCGCAGCATACAGATTGATACGCTGCTGCGCCGGTTCGAAAAATCGCCCTACCCGCTGCTGCTGTGCGCCGACCTGAACGACTTGCCCTACAGCTACAGCTACGACCAGCTGGCCGACCACTTTCAGAATGCCTGGGCCACCGTGGGCACCGGCGTGGGCACTACCTACAACGGCCGCCTGCCCTTCGTGCGCATCGACCACCAGTTTGCCGGCCCGCAGTGGGTCGTTGATGATTTCCGGGTGCATTACGAGATACCCTATTCCGACCATTTTCCGACCACGGCGGTGTACCGGCTGAAGTAGCGGGGCGGGAAAATACCGCGCCTAGAGCGTGTGGACACTTAACGAAAAAGGCGGTCATGCTGAGCTTGTCGAAGCATCTCTACCGCTTTTTTGCGGCAAAACGTCCGGTAGAGATGCTTCGACAAGCTCAGCATGACTGTTTCGATGGCTTCAAAGGCCCTTTTAGCTAAGTGTCCACACGCTCTAGTAGAGCCGTACGGTAAACCGGGCACGGACTAACTACGGTTAACGGGAATACTGCTGATTGAACTTTATGTACCTGGCTAAGGAGCTTTTGTACTGCTGGATTGCCGCCTTTGACTAAAGCGTGCAGAAAAGGCGCTATACAGGGCCGTGGCCCGCGCCAGACTACGGGTATATAACTGGTAGCCCTACTTCCCGGGCCCGGCTGAATTCGCGTTAAGCTGCCCGCCAAATCTTGCTACTTTTGCTCCATGCAGCATCCGCTTTCGCTTTATAATACGCTTACCCGCCGCAAGGAAACTTTTGAACCGCTCCATTCCCCGTTTGTGGGCATGTACCTCTGCGGGCCTACCGTATACAACGATGCCCACCTGGGCAATGCCCGCGGCCCGGTCGTATTCGACGTGCTGGGCCGTTACCTGCGCCATCTGGGCTATACGGTGCGCTACGTGCGCAACATCACCGACGTGGGCCACCTGGAAAACGATGCCGACGAGGGGGAGGACAAAATCTCCCGGATGGCCCGCGCCGCCCGGCTGGAACCCATGCAGGTGGCCGAATACTACGCCCACCGCTACCACCGCCACATGGAGCTGCTGGGCTGCCTGCCCCCCGACATTGAACCCCGGGCCAGCGGCCACATCACCGAGCAGATTCAGCTGATTGAGGAAATCATCAGCAACGGCTTTGCCTACGAGGTAAACGGCTCGGTGTACTTCGACGTGCCGGCCTACAACGCCCGGCATCACTACGGCAAGCTCTCGAACCGGGTGACGGATGAGCTGCTCGCCGGCACCCGCGATAACCTCGCCGGGCAGGAGGAGAAACGCTCCCCGCTGGACTTTGCCCTCTGGAAAAAGGCCGCCCCCAGCCACCTCATGCACTGGCCCGCGCCCTGGAGCGAAGGATTTCCCGGCTGGCACGTCGAATGCTCGGCCATGAGCCGTAAGTACCTCGGCGACACGTTCGACATCCACGGCGGCGGCCTCGACCTGATGTTCCCGCACCACGAGTGCGAAATTGCCCAGAGTCAGGCCAGCCACAGCCACTCCGACGAGGCCCGGGTGTGGATGCACAACAACATGATAACGGTGAACGGGGCCAAGATGAGCAAGTCGCTCGGCAACTTCATCACCATCACGGAGCTGCTCGAAGGCACCGGCACCACGCTCACCCAGGCGTATTCAGCCATGACGTCGCGCTTCTTTCTGCTGCAGGCCCACTACCGCAGCCCGGTTGACGTGAGTGATGAGGCCATGCAGGCGGCGCGCAAAGGCTACCGCAAGCTGATGAACGGCCTGCGCCTGCTCGACAAGCTGCGTCTGCCCGAAGGCACTGACCGCGCCGCGGATACCAGTGCCGGTGATGCGGAGCTGCAAAAGCTGGTGGCCGACGTATTCGGGGGCCTGAACGACGACCTGAACACGGCCCGCGCCATTGCCGGCCTGTTCAATCTGCTGCGTAAGCTCAACGGCTTCTACGCCAACCTGACATTGCTGGGCATGGTCAGTGAGGCCGCGCTGGCCGAAGCCACTGCGGCGTACCGCATGCTGGTGGTAGACGTGCTGGGCTTGCAGGATGAGCCCCGGGCCAATGCCGAAGCCCTGCTGGCCCTGACCCTGGAGTTTTATCAGGAAGCCAAAACCACTAAGGACTACGATAAGGTAGACCAGATCCGGGCCGCGCTGAAAGGCCAGGGCATTATTATCAAAGACTTAAAAACCGGTATCGACTGGGCGTATGAAGAATAACCGGATCTGGCTGGCGCCCGCGCTGGCGGCGTTGCTGTTGGTGGCCAGCTGCGGCCCCGATAAAACCCAAACGGCCGACACTACGGCTGCCGAGCCTCAGCTGGCCGGGGCCCCATCGTTCAACGCTGATTCAGCCTATACCTACACGGCCCGGCAGGTGGCGTTTGGGCCGCGGGTGCCCAGCTCCCCGGCTCACGCGGCTACCGGCGACTGGCTGGTAGGGCAGTTTAAGCGCTTCGGGCTGAGCGTGCGCGAGCAGCGTTTCGAGGTCATGGCGTTTGATGGCAAGATGCTCCGCTCGCGCAACATCGTGGCCCAGTTCGCCCCCCAGGCGGTCCGCCGCATCGCCATTTTCACGCACTGGGACACGCGCCCGTTTGCCGATAAGGATAAAGTGAACAAGAATGCCCCGCTCGACGGCGCCAGCGACGGCGCCAGCGGCGTGGCCGTAGCCCTGGAGCTGGCCCGCCTGCTGGCCGCTCAGCCCGACAGCCTCCAGCCTGGTGTGGGCGTCGATTTCATCCTGTTCGACTCCGAAGACTACGGCTACGATTCCTCCACCCAGAGTGAGCTGAAAAATCAGCTGACGGGTCAGGACAGCTGGTGTCTGGGCTCGCAGTACTGGGCCAAGAACATGCTGCCCGCCAACTACAAGCCCTCGTATGGTATCCTGCTGGATATGGTCGGCGGCAAAGGGGCGCGGTTCAGCCGGGAAGGCCTGTCGCGCGAGAAGGCCCTGGACGTTGTCACGAAAGTGTGGAATACGGCCGCTCAGATCGGGTATTCCGACTATTTCCCGTTCCAGGATAGCGGCGGTATCGACGACGACCACGTCTACACCAACCAGGCGGGCATCCGCACCATCGATATTATCGACTTCTCGCCGGCCGGGGAGTTTCCCGCCTACCATCATACCACCCAGGACAACATGAGCATCATCGACCGGCGCACGCTCAAAGCCGTGGGCCAGACGGTGCTGCAAACGATTTACGGGGAGTAGGTCAGGATTTCGCCCGGCCGGCTTTAGAAAACGACCTGCCAGCGGAAGGCCCAGTGCCAGCGGAGCGTGTAGGTGCCGATGCCCGCCCGCGCCAGCAGCCGCACCCAGTCGGGGCGGGTGAAAGCCCGGGCTACCGACAGCGGGGCATCGTGCTGCACGAGGTAGGAGCCGCGGAAAAGCCAGGTCAGCCACTTGATGCTGTAGTAGGCCAGCGGGTGCCGGTGCAAATCGTTGATGATGACTCCAACCCGGGCCTGCTCATGTACCTGGCGCAGCAGGGTCACCAGCTCTTCTTCCGGAAAATGGTGGCAGAACAGGCTGCAGGTGATGATATCGAAGGGCTGCCGACGGAATTCGGGGGAGAAGATATCCTGCTGC
Organism: Hymenobacter fastidiosus; assembly: GCF_039539565.1. Lineage (NCBI taxonomy): Bacteria > Pseudomonadati > Bacteroidota > Cytophagia > Cytophagales > Hymenobacteraceae > Hymenobacter > Hymenobacter fastidiosus. The sequence goes on from NZ_BAABDJ010000034.1 coordinate 20,215, forward strand.
CGGAAGCTGATTTCGGGATGATGGCTCGCCTTTTCGGTGGCGTAGGCAATCATAAACGCGTTAGCATCGATGCCTACCAGCTCCATCGGCAGCCGGTGGCGACGGGCCCAGTCGGCAATGTGCCGCAACGTGTCGCCGCCGCCGCTGCCGAGGTCGGCCAGGAGCAGGGGGCGGTCAGTGGGGAAGGTGAGACGCAGGCGGTGCAGGGCATTCAGCACCACGCGGTAGCCGCCCAGCCAGGTGTTGATGGTTTCCAGCTCGTCGAGATTCTGGCGCAGGGCGTCGGAGGCCAGCGTCAGGTCGTCCATCAGCTCCTCCCCGCGGGCCCGGATAGTGAAATCAGGCATGATGCACCTGTAACAGCATGGCTTCCAGGGTCAGGCCGGGGCCGAAAGCGAAGCTCAGCACGGGCGCGCCCGCGTCGGCGGGCGTCAGCGAAGCCATCAGCTCGCGCAGCACAAACAGCACCGTGGCCGACGACATGTTGCCGTACTCGCGCAGCACCTTGTAGGCAAAGCGGTTGTCGTCGGTGCTCATGCCCAGCTCCTGTTCAATGGTTTCCAGAATCTTGCGGCCGCCGGGATGAATGGCGAAGGAGTGAATGTCGCGCAGCTTCACCGGCAGGTTCTGCAGCAAATCGTCGGTAAGCTTGCGGATGCCCTTCTGAATCATGCGTGGCACGTACGACGACAGCGTCATCTCGAAGCCGAAGTCGTTGATATGCCAGGCCATATCGGCGCGGCCGTCGGGTTCCAGGCCGCAGTGGAAGGCGGCCAGCGCCAGGCTCGGGCCATTTTGCGCCGGCGTGGCCTGCACCAGGGCGGCCGCTGACCCATCGCCAAACAGGGCGTTGGAAATCAGGTGGTCGTCCTCCCGGTTTTTCTGGAAGTGAATCGTGCACAGCTCGGTGCATATAATAAGGACGCGGGCGTTGGCATCGGCCTGGCAAAAGGCTTCGGCCAGCTTCAGGGCATTGAAGGCCGCGTAGCAGCCCATGAAGTTGACGCAGGTCCGGCGAATGTTTGACGACAGGCCCAGGGCCTGCACCAGCTCAATATCCAGCCCCGGCGCGTACATGCCCGTGCAGCTCACCGTGACTAAGTGGGTAATGGAAGCCAGGGTTACTTCCGGCACCTGCCGCAAACAATTCCGCGCCGCCGCTACCGACAGGGGCAGGGCGTGTTCCCGGTACACCGCCATGCGCTGCCCGACGCCGGGAAAGGGTTCCAGATCGGGGGTGTTGGGGAAAAAAGTGAAGTCGCCGTTTGCGCGGCTGTAATCGGGGAGCACGGAATAGCGGTGACCGATACCCGTGACCCGGTAGAGGGCGCGGAGTTTGCGGGCGTTGGCATCATCAAGCTGGAGGGCCTCAGCCATGAAGGTGGCAATCTGAGGCTGGGCAATGCGGTGGTCAGGAGTGGCAGTGCCGATGGCACAGAGGAAGCTGGTCATTGAGCGCAGTATACGCAATTGCCGCCGCTAGGGCTTGCTGGGTGAGGGTACAAAATCAGGGTTAAAAAACCGGCCCGTGGGTCTGCCGCATCAGGCCCCGTACTATTCCCGGAAAATAGCGCAGCCCGCCCACGGCCGCTTCGCTGAGCACGGGGCGGCCGAAAAGTCCCTGCACGGCCCGGCCTATCCGCAGCCGCTGCCCAAACTCCCGCTGCCATTCGCGCCGGTAAGCCGCTTCGAGCTGGGCGCGGGTAATCCGGCTGGTCAGAAACTCGTGGAGGTGGCGGGCCACAATTTCGGCCCCGTGAATAGCCATGGCCATGCCGTTGCCGCAGAGGGGCGTAATCAGGCCAGCCGCGTCGCCGCACATAAGCACATGGTCTTCGACGCAGCTTTTGGGGGCAAAGGAAATTTCGTTGATCACCTCGGGCTGGGGGTACAGAAACTCGGCCTCCCGCAGGATTTTCTTTACATGAGGATTCCGGGCCAGCACCTCGGCTTCCATCCGCGGAATGGTGCCGTGGTCTTTCAGGTTCTGGCGGGTGGTGAGGTAGCAGAAGCAGTGCTTGTCGTCTTCAATAGCGGAGATGCCCGCGTAACCGTCGGCGAAGTTGTGCAGGGCAATTAAGTCGCGGGGGAAGTCGAGGCGCAGGTGGTACTTCACCCCGAGGTAGGGGGAGCGGTGCTGAAAAAACGCGCGCTGGAGCTGCCGGTCCAGGTTGGTCCGCTTGCCGTAGGCCCCCAGCACGGTCCGCGCCACGAGGGTGCGACCGTCGGCCAAAGTTACGTGGTGCTGGTTGGCCGCTGCATCAAACGTCACGTCTGTCACGGTGGCCTGTTGGAGGAATTCTACGCCCCGCGCGCTGGCCTGCTGGTAGAGGAAGTAGTCGAGCGTGTAGCGGCTGACGCCAAAGCCGCCCAGGTCGAGTGGGGAGGTGAGCGTCCGTCCCGCCGGGGAGCTGACCAGAAAGCGTGAAATGGTAGCCGGGGCCAGGGCTGCCGGGTCGACGCCGAGGCGGCGCAGGTAAGGCTGTACTTCGTTGGAAACGTATTCGCCGCAGACTTTATGAAAGGGGTAGCGCTTGCGCTCCACCAGGGTAACGGCGTAGCCCCGCTGCCGTAGATCCAGGGCTGCCGTAAGGCCGCCCAGCCCCCCGCCAATAATGAGAACGTCCAACTTGATTCGGGGGGTAAAAGGATGAACAAGAACTACTAACCCGTTTATTTAAAGGAGACCAGTTATATTTTGCAACTCTGATTAATAATCCGTATTATCTTTGCAAACCTAATCGAGTGCCGTCCGTTAAGCAACTCAAGCGAGTTGCGCACTTATTTTTTCACGCTACAGTACACTATGATGCCACGCTTACGACTTGTTTTTTTGCTCTCCTTCTGTTGCCTGGGGGCCTTGTCCACTACCTTATCCATAGCCTCGGCTCAGGTTGCTGCGCCGCGGGCGGCTACCCGGGTAGCCGATGAAAAATCGTTTCTGGTGTATCCCAACCCCAGCAATGGTATCGTGCATATCGCCATCAACGGGTTTGAAGGGCGGAAGATGGAATTACGCATTCTCAACGTCATCGGCACCGTCATTTATCGGGAGACCATTACGGAGCTGAACGGCCCTAAAACCCTGGACCTGAGTAAATTCGCTACCGGTCTGTACTACGTGAAACTGGAAGCCGACAATGCCAGCGAAATGCGTAAGCTCGTCATTCGCTGATTCCGATCTGAATATCATTGGTTTAAAAGCAGCTTTCGGGCTGCTTTTTCGTTTTCAGGGTACTCTCCCCGCAACCTATGGGGCTGTTCGGCTACCACCAAGTGAACTTGGCTACCGGCGGTTTTATAGCCACAGAACAAAGGGCTTTTACCAGTTGCCTCACAAACAGCGACGCCTCCCGGAGGGGAGGCGTCGCTGTTTGGTTGAAGCCAGACTCAACGATTGTTGCGCACCCGTACTGGCTCGGGTTGCAGCGTTTTTCCCCAGTTGCCGAAGGTATTCCGGACAAGTTGTGCGGCAGCGGCCAACAGATCCGTGAAATGGAGGAAGGACATGAGTTGAAGATTAAAGACGAAGGAAAACCAATACTGACGCCTAACAAGGAAATGCAGGCGAACAGCCAATGGTTACATTACTAGTGCTATCAACTTAAAAACCAGGGCTTGGGTTTCAGCATAATTATGATGTTTTCAGCAGATGCTCCACTACGTACCTGGCATCGGGGCCTGCTCCGCCCATCAGGGCCGAACTGCGGCTGTTCAGCCACGGCAGCCCCAGAAATGCCAGGCCCGGAGCCTGGGTCATACCGCGGTGATGCCGGGGCTCTCCTTCCGCATCCAGCACCGGCACCTCCAGCCAGTCAAAAGCCGGGCCGTAGCCGGTAGCCCACACCACATGCTCCAGGGCCGGCGTTGAAGCCCGGTACCCCCGGAGCGCCGTAGCGTTGTCTACCTGTAGCGCCCGGCCGATAAAGGTCACATTGGGCAAGTGCCGCAGGCGGGACAGGTCACTGCTAACCACGGGCTCGGGACGCAACCGCAGCTTTGCGCCCAGCAGCGTGTGGCGGGAGGCGCGGAGCAGTCCCGTGACGGCCAGAAAAGCCCACATGGCCGTGTTGTTGGGCAGATCAGGCGTGCGGGCATCATAGGCCGCGTACACGGGCCGGCCGGTTACGGCCAGGTCAGCGGCAATTTGCAGGGCCGAGTTGCCGCTGCCCACCACGGCCACTGGCCCCTGCCCCGACAGCTGCTCCGGCCGCTGATACTGCTGGCTGTGTAGCTGCCGCACTGTTGGGGCCAGCTCCTGCGCAAACCCTGGCTGCCGCGGAGCATTGTAGGCCCCGGTACAGACGATAACGGCGCGGGCCTGGTAGTGCTGGCCCGCCGCGGTGAATACACTGTACCCGCCCGCGCCCCGCGGCCTTACCCGGACTACGCGCTGCTGCAGATGAATGGGAAACCGGAAATGGGTGGCGTAGTCGTGCAGGTAGCGGCTGGCTTCGTCCTTACTTGGGTAGCGGAGCCGGTTGCCGCTCCAGGCCCGGCCGGGCAGGTCACTCACCCAGGCCGGAGAAAACAGGGTAAGCGCGTCGAACCGCGTAGCCCAGACGTCGCCAACGGCCTGCCGGTCGTCGAGTACGACGAAGTCAGCCTGCTGCTGCTGCAGATAATAAGCGGCGGCCAGCCCCGCCTGTCCGGCCCCAATAACTATGACGTCGACGGTAAACTCAGCGGAGGTAAGCATGGCAGCAAAACAAAAAACCTGAAAATACGCCCCAAGTACCGCAATTATTGGTGGTCCTGGTTAAGCCAACCCGGGAACTGCGCCAGGTGACTGCGGCAACGGAAACCGCGGCGGCGTATGGTGGTAACCGGCATGGCGGTACGGGCTGGGTTAGTGAAGGAACAGAGAAAAGCGCGCGCAGCTCAATGGTAATATTCCGATAACATGTTTTCATAGCCAGTTTGCCACCTTTGTGGCCAGTTAGCCCCCGGGCAGCTGCCCTGCCGCTTGCTTGCTCCCCTCCCATCTTTGCCACCTTTTGCCCTTTCGTATGAAGCGTACCCTTTACCGCGTACTTAGTTTCTGCCTGCTCGGCAGCCTGGCCGTATCCTGCGCCAAAGACGAAACCGTGCAGCCTGGCCCGCAGGCCGTGGTGCAAACAGCGGATGCTACCGCCACGCGCGACAGCCACCTGACGCTGGGGAATCCGAGCGGGGCGGTGACCAATGCCACGTACTACACCAACTACCTGCTGTCTAAACCCCAGTTTGCGGCGTCCTATCACCGCGACCGGGGCATTCCGAACTGGGTGAGCTGGCACCTGAGCAGCGCCTGGACCGGCAGTACGCCCCGCCAGGACAATTTCGCTGCCGATGCCACGCTGCCCTCCGGCTGGTTCCGCGCCACGAGCAGCAGCTACACCGGCTCGGGCTTCGACCGCGGCCACAATTGCCCCTCGGCCGACCGTACCGGCTCGGTAGCCGATAACTCGGCCACGTTCCTGATGACCAACATGATGCCCCAGGCGGCCAACAACAACCAGCGTACCTGGGCCGGTCTGGAAACCTACTGCCGCACTCTTTCTGATGCCGGCAACGAGCTCTACATCATCTGCGGCAGCTACGGCACCGGCGGCACTGGCCTGAATGGCTACACCACGACCATTGCCGGCGGCAAAATCACGGTGCCCAGCAACTGCTGGAAAGTAGTGGTGGTGCTGCCCAACGGTTCCGGCGACGCCGCGCGCGTAACCACCGCCACCCGGGTTATTGCCATCAACACGCCCAATACCCAAACCGTCAATACCAGCTGGTCGGCTTACCGTACTTCCGTTGATGCCATTGAGGCCGCAACGGGTTACAACCTACTATCGGCCGTGTCTGCCACGGTGCAGAGTACTATCGAGTCGCGGGTTGATAATGGTCCGACCAACTAGGCGGCTGATTTAGGTATCCGGATACCGGTAAACGCCCTGGTCGCTTCGCCGCAGCCAGGGCGTTTGACTGAATAGCAGGGAACAGCTTCGGGGTATTATTGGCCTCCAGGCACCCAAAAAAGCGCCCGAACGCTTCAAATAAATAAGCCTTAATAATATGCAGCTATTGTAGTATATATCAGCTGCGCAATTGTATATTTAGGAGGGAGTGAAGCCCGTCAAACAGGTAAGTGATATCATGGAAGCCGCGCTGCAACGCGGCTTTCTGCATTTCCAGCCCTGCCGGGCTAACCGGCCCATCCTTAACGGTTTGATAATTTGCGGATAATTGCGGGCTAATCTGCCGTTGGGAAGTTTGTAGTACCACGCTCCGATGTTTCGTCGGGCCGGCGTTGGCCTGCCGCCAATGGATCTGCTATCCCATTCTAATCTTCCTTTCCCGGATTTTTTCGGACCCCGCTCCCGTGGATTGCTCCGTCCGGTACTGCAACAGTTTGCGCAGCTTCGGCAGCTCCAGGATCTTTACGAAGAAAGCCGGCATCTGCAGGGCAGAGAGTTTATCGGCAGCTTACTGCGCAGTCTGCACATCACCCTCGACTACGACCCGGCCGAGCTGCGCCGTCTGCCGCCGGGCGCGTTCGTCGCCCTGGCCAATCATCCGTGTGGGCTGCTTGATGGGCTGGTGCTGTTGTATCTGCTCAGCGGCGAGCGGCCCGACTTCCGGATGGTCGCCAACGATCTGCTGGCCCCGCTGCTGCCGCACCTGCCGGCCCAGCTGGTTTTGGTGAACCCGGCGCGGGCCCTGGCCGGACAGAACGTACCCGGAGTGCGCCGGCTGCTGCGCTACCTGCACAATGATGTGCCGTTGGGATTGTTTCCCGCGGGGGAAGTAGCTCATCGGCCAACTTTGTTCCGGGCGCCTCTGGAGCCGGAATGGAACCCTACGGCCGGCCGGCTTTTAAGCAAAGCCCGGGTGCCGGTAGTACCGATCTGGCTGAGTGGGCAAAATAGTGAGTCGTTTGGACTGCTGGGACTGGTGCACCCGTGGTTGCGCACGGCCCGGCTGCCGGCGGAGCTGCTCAACAAGCGGGGACAGACCATTCAGATTCGTATCGGCCAGCCCGTTTCCGCTGCTGACCTCAGTCAGCTGGCCGAACCTGACCGGCTGCCTTACCTGCGGGCCCGGGTCTACGCGCTGAGTGCCCACCCTTTGGCACCGGTGCTGCTACCGGACACCCCCGGCGTTCCGGCCGTAGTTGCCGAAACCGACAAAGCGTTGATCGAAGCTGACATGGCGGCGTTACGACCCAGCCGATGCGTGCTGCAAACCGGGTCCTGGGAAGTGTACGTGGCGCGTAAAGCAGAAATTCCTCACGTGCTGCGCGAAATCGGGCGACTCCGGGAGCTCACCTTCCGGGCGGAGGGCGAAGGAACGCAACAGCCCATCGACCTGGATGAATACGATGAATACTATCGTCATCTGTTCCTGTATGACCGGGCCGCGGGGCAGCTGGTCGGTGCTTACCGGATAGGACCGGGGCGCAGCATTCTGCGGCAGCATGGCAAGCGGGGCTTCTATCTGCATTCTTTGTTCCGGCTGAAAAAAGAACTGGTGCCCTTGCTGCGGCAGTCCCTGGAACTGGGCCGGTCGTTTATCCGGGCCGAATACCAGAAGCAGCCCCAGCCGCTGGCGCTGCTGTGGAAAGGCATTGCGGAATACCTGGCGCGGCATCCGCACTACCATTACCTTATCGGGCCGGTGAGCATCAGCAACCGGTTTTCGGCCGCTTCCCGGGCCGTGATGGTGGATTTCCTGACCAGGCATTACTTCGATGCCGAATTGGCGCAGGCGGTAGTGCCGCGCAAAAGCTTCCGCTATCGGCCCCTCGATGCCGGCGAGACGCCCGCAATTCTGCAAACCGGCCTGGAGAATCTTCCCGACCTGCACAAGCTGATTACGGGGTTCGAGCTGGGCGGCGGCGGCGTCCCCGTGCTGCTGCGCCAATACCTGAAGCAGAATGGTCGGCTGATCGGCTTCAATCTGGACCCCAAGTTTTCGAATGCCCTGGACGGCTTTATAGTGCTGGATGCCCGGGACCTGCCCGCCCGCACCCATCGCCTCCTGGATCGGTACCCCGATAACCGACCATGAATCCGGTGCTGCACGCACCAAAAAAGACCAGTCATAGTCTTGACCGGTCTTTTTTGGTGGTTGCCGGGACTAATCCTGATCGGTGGCGGGCAGGCCTACGGTGCCCTCCGCCCCGGCCGGAATACTGTTCATGTACGAACGGAAACTCATGGCCACTTCACTGGCCAGGGCGTTGGCTTGCGCCGTTACCCGGCGCTCGTTGAAAGTGCGGCTGCTGGCTTTTTCGGCGGCTAGCTGGGTAAGATAGTCCGCCATCGGAATCAGCTCCGCTGGTTTCTTAGGGTCTGGCGCTACCTGAAAGGCGCCCACGCTATAGTCGTAGCCCTTGGCCGTGGTCCGGAAAGTGAAAGTGAAGCGTACGGCCTGAACCTGCTCTTTCCCGCCGGGGGTGACGGGCTTCACCTTGCCAGTGCCCATGACGCGAACAGTACCCGCTGCCGGATCAAACGTTAAATCAGTCTTAGGGCCGTAAGCAAAATGGTTTTCTGTCCAGTCGAGGGCCCGGCGGTAAAGCACCTCGCGGTCCTGATCGTCGGCCGGCACTTGCTCACTGTATTCTACATGGGTCATCTCCTGGCCCTGGGCTGCTGACGTGGAAACCAGCAAGCTGATAAACGCAAATCCGAGTAACACTTTTTTCATGGCCGGAAGAAGTTGGAGGGAATAAAACCCGCTAGCACAAAAGTAACACCAGAAGCAGGGGTGAACTTAATAAAGGCAATTATGAATATGTTAAGTTCGAAGGCCGGTCAGCTTATCTAAGCACGGCAATGGAATAGTCAGGAAAAGACACCCCGCAAACTGCACTTCCGGGGATACCTCACGTGCGGTAGCGGTCAGGCCAGAGCTTATTGTTGTTTGGGAGGTTATAGAACTTATTTAAGTAGGCTATTGGGCTAATGCAGCATCCGCCAGGCCTGGGGCGGGAGGTATATTACCTGATTGCTGACTCCTCGGGGGATACGCTGCTAAAGAGGCCAGGTGAAAAAACACCTGACGGTCAGAATGATAAGTGGGTTTTTCCGGTCAACGGAGAGAGTTGATAAACTTCCCGGGCAAGCGGATTACCGAGGATGTTGGCTCGGTATAACATTTTAGTAACATAAACTTAATGTTACTAAACGGGTGAGGCTGGTAACAATCAGTACTTTTGTGCCGTGCTCCACCTCTCTGCCAAGAAGTAATGAAGTGCGGGACTCGACATATCGACGTCCTGCGAGAAGACCGGAAGGTCTTTTCTCCCGTTAGTTTTTTCATTTTCTCGGTTTTGCCCCGTTCACCGCTCCGGTTTCCGAAGCGGTTTTTTTATGCCCGGCCGGCTCGGCTTGGGCAGCGGCAACCGCACGTCCTGGCATTGTCTAACTCTTCATAAGTAGGTCGTGAAAATTACTTTGCAATAAAAAAAACGTCATGCTCATCTGGCGTCCGCGAAGTCGAAGCATCTCTACCGCTT